>NZ_JAMYLG010000008.1:0-227300 GCF_040317865.1 Mesorhizobium sp. M1365 | reverse complement strand
CTATGTTGCTGGCGGAAGCGGCGAATGCAGTCATCTCGCGTTTCGCCGTCATCGGGGATTTCGTTCCGCGCCTGCCTTTCAACCCAATAGAGCTGTTCAAAGAACCGGAGCGCCTGTTCCGGCGGGCCGCCGCCTTTCTTCCTCGCCTTTAGGGCATCGACGAAGCGCCGCCTGGAATGGGCCATGCAGCCAAGATGCGTTGCCCCTTCCAGCGTGCGCCAGGCGGAATAACCGTCACTCATCACGATGCCGCGGTAATCGCCCAAGAAGGTCTGCGGGTGTATCTGGCCGCGACCCGGCTGATAATCGAGCAGCACGATCGGCTCGTCACTGTCGTGGCCGCTCCGGTATGCCCACATGTACGAGGTGCTGGTGGCCTCTCTGTCCATTTCCTTCAGCACCTGGACCGTGGTCTCGTCGCCATGGATGAGGGGCTGCGATCTGAGCCGCAGCTTCAGCACGTCATAGATGCGGGCGAGATGCTTTTCGCTCGAGCCGATCACCCAGTGACCCAGAGCGCCACGGCTGACAGGAACGCCCGCGCGCTCGAAGGCCTGCGCCAGGCGGTAGAGCGGTGTGCCGTCGACGTATTTGTGAACGAGCACGAAGGCCAGCGTCGAGGCCGTGGCGATGCTGCCCGGCAAGGGTTGCGCGGGCATCGGCGCGGTCACGACCGGCGTGTTGATGCCGGTACGGTCGCAATGGCGGCAAGCATACTTGAACCGCACATTCTGCAGGACCTTCGCCTTCACCTCGATATGAAGTTGCTCGGTAACGGCCTCGCCCATGCGATGCATCTGGTGACGGCAGCAGGGACAAGCCTTCTGGTCGTCGGGAAGGTCATACTCGACGCGCTCGCGCGGCAGGTTTTCCGGCAAGGCCTTGCGGCCGCGCTTCTTTCCCGTCGCCCCTTCGCTCGCCGGCAAGCCCGTGTCCGGCAGGACAACGACATCGCCATCTTCGCTGTCGGCGGCGTCCTCCTCCGCGGCCTGTTCGGCTTCATTGAAGAGGCGGTCAATGTGCTTTTCGCTCTTCGGCGCAAAACGATGCAGCCGCGCAAGCGCCAGCTCTTCCTCGAGTTTGACGACGCGTTCGGCGAGTTGACGGTTCTGCGCCTGCAGCGCAGCAATGCGCGCCATCAACTCTTTCAACAGTCGGTTCGCCGGGTCGATTCATCAGATTCTTGAATCGAAAGCATACCGCCGCGTCAACCGCTCAATTCGAGAGCCCTCAACCGGCAACCTGATATTGCCGCACCGGATGGCGGACCATCGCATCGATATCGATGCCGTCGAGGATCCAGTGCAATTGCTCGGTCGTAAGCGTGACCACCGCTGCCTCCCGGCGCGGCCACCGGAACCTGTCCTCGGTCAGCCGCTTCAGGACCAGCACAAAGCCCGACCGATCGAAGAACAGGAGCTTCATCCGGTCGCGACGGCGATTGCAGAACGCAAAAACCGCCGGAGCAAACGGATCGAGCGCCATCGTCTCCTGCACCAGAACCGCAAGGCTGTTGATGCCGGCCCGGAAGTCGATCGGCTCGCGGTGCAGGTAGACTTTCAGGTCAGCGCCCAGTCTGAACATGACCCAGCGCTCCGATGGTTGCCGTCAATGCATCCACATCACCGCATTCCAGCGTCAACTTCACGCCGTTCGGCAGCGACGCGCTCACCTTGGCTGGAGAGGAAAAATGCGCTGTCCTTTTCGATGCCGACCTACGCACCCCATCGCAAGTCCCCGGCAAATCCACCGCAGCCATGCTGCTCTGTCGCAGCAAGGCCCGATCGGAAGTGCTTTCAATCTGAACCGGGATGAACGCTGATGGTGAGGGCGGCGGGAGGGTCTCCGCGCGCCTCTTTATCCACTTCCGAAGAAGGTTCGCATTGACCCCATGTTCGAGCGCGAGCCTCGATACCGACACGCCAGGCTCAAGGCAGGCCGAGACAAGACGGTCCTTCGATGCGGGGTCGTATCGGCGTCGCCCGTCCCGACCGACAAGCCTTACCCGCAGTTTCTGCTCATCTTCTTCCATCACTTGGTGTCCACCTATTTTGGTGGACACCTGCATGCATCAGAGCACTCAACAGCAAAAGGTGCGGGGAAATTCGCGCTTACCGCCCATCCGCAACCATCTCATCAAGAGCATCGATCCGACACCGACATAGAGAATTGCTTCTCCATTTAGAGAGGCCTCGCCGCGGACATGAGATTGCGTCACTCTTCATGATCGCGGCCTCCAAGGATGTCGGGATCCAGCCAGTGCAACGGCACGACAGGGCGAAGGATCTGGCAGCTCTTGCAACTGCCGACCTCGATGGACAAGGCATATCGCGATCTGTCCGGCAGAGACAGAAGGTTCTGCACTGTCCGTTCATGAAGACGTCGTGCTGGTCTCCATAAGAGAAGTATTCTGGTGCAGAAGGTGCCCGATTAGCTATTCGGAAAGGGGACATCGACGTGCAAATCGGGCGCCGCCGGTACGCGTCCCCCTCAATGTCGGATTTCCGACAGGGTCGCAAATCCGCCAAGCCGTTGTTAAATAAAGTTTTCCTTCTCTGGCACGGCCCATGCATGGGGTCCTGCGAACGCATCAGCGAGACCTCCTCCATGATCATGCGCACCGAAAATGCCGTCGCCGCAATGAAAACCGCGCTCTCGCCTGCCATCAAGCGCCGAAAGGCCGGCGCGTCATGGTTGAGGCGGGCGACTGCGCCGGCTTCAAACACCTTAATGGGCCTGGAAAGCTCCTCGCGTGCGGCGACGCGGGCATCCAGACGGGCGGAAAGGATATACCGTTGATACCCCCAACCCACGTCGGCGGCATGACCCGTCGATTGTCACCGCGCTGGAATGCTCGGGTCTACATTCGACAACCCGAACGCGCAGGACAATTCTCGCAAATCCGGTCGGCACCGGGGCTCGAAAACGCCCGCGAGGGGGCCCAATGGCTATGGCCGATATTCGCCGCGAACAAGCCGCCGAGTCGGAAAAATTTATAGGAGCAAAGCAAGTGGAGTTATCTTGCGTTGGAGTCGGTGCTGGGCCGTCTAATTTGAGTCTTGCGTGTCAGATACACGAGCAAATTGGGCGAGGGGCGCTGTTCCTGGATCGGCAAGTCGACTTCCGTTGGCATCCCGGCATCGCGTTCGATTCCTCGGAGCTCCAGGTCAGCCACTTCAAGGATCTGGTCACGCTGGTGAATCCGCGATCAGCCTACACTTTCGTAAACTTCCTGCACGAGAACGGGCGTCTGTATCACTTCCTGAACGCACAGTTCGAAGCCGTGCTCAGAGTTGAGTTCGAGCAATACCTGAACTGGGCCTTCCACAGGAACCCACTTGTGCGTCGCGGCGAGACCGTGCACGAAATCCGCTTTAACGGCGAGTTTCGGGTGCGGACGGATAAGGCGGTTCTCGGCGCCAGAAACGTCGTGGTCGGCATTGGCAAGCAGGCGCAAATTCCGCCTCAGTTTCAGGGCTGGACTGGACACAACCTGTTCCACTCATCTGTTTTATTGCACGTCCATCCTGAGGTGCGGAGAAAGCATGTCTGCGTGGTTGGCGGAGGCCAGTCGGGAGCCGAGGTGATGTTGCACCTTGTCGGCCTGCCGAAAGAACGGCGGCCTGCCTCGATCACTTGGGTCTCGCAGCGTGAGAACTACCTGCCTCTCGACGACAGCCCGTTCACAAACGAGTTGTTCATGCCCTGCTTTTCGGATCGTTTCGCGGCGATGAGCGAGTCGCAGCGTAAGCTGCTCCTGCGGCGTTTCGTGCTTGCCTCGGACGGCATTTCGGAAAGCACGTTGCGCGCGATCTATCAGGCGCTGTACCGCCACGCATTTGTCGAGCCAAACCGATGCGACATCACACTGCGGCCGGGCTGCACCGTCTCGCACTGCATCAACGCCGGACCGGGTCACAGGCTGACCCTGCAGCACGGCATGGACGAGGTCGAAGAAGTCACGGCTGACATCGTCATCCTGGCCACCGGTTACGAGAACGCGGTGCCAGACTTCTTGGAACCCATCGCGCACCGGCTGGAGCAGATCGACAATGAATTAGCTATTCGCGAGGATTTTTCGGTGAGCTGGGACGGACCGCGTGACAGACGCATCTTCGTACAAAACGCGAGCCTCGGGCAGCGCGGCCTGGCCGATCCGAACCTAAGCCTGCTGGCCTGGCGCGCGCGCCGCATCCTCGATAGCCTTCTTGGGCGCGCGCCATGCGGGAACCCCGAGCATCCTGGCTTCATCAGCCATACCTCGATCGAGAGCTGGCCCGCCCCCGCAGCCGAAGAAATGGGCAGCGGGATATGACTCGTAGACTTTTGATCATCGGCGGTGGCATCCTAGGAATGATATCCGCCTCCGCTGCGGCGAAGGCCGGAGGCTTCTCCGAAATCATCGTGACCGAACAAGCCCTTGGACCAAGCGGCGCATCGCATTATTCTGGGGGCGTGCATTTCCCCTCCGGTTGTCAAGACCGTACCAGGTCGCTCACTCGAAAGAGCGCCGTGGTCTTGGCGGCCATGGCTGGGTCGGCGGTCAGCGGATGGTGCCGGCCTTTAGCGATGCGTGTCGTGGCTGGACCGGGTGAAGCGATTGATCCGGCCCAGTTTACGGAACCCCTGGACCCGGCTGAGCCTGACATAGGCAGTCTCGCGCCGAGCTTCTGCGGACAATATCCGCCGGAGCGGAACGCACTTAGCATCGCCGTCCCACATGATGTGAGTCCGTCTCCGTGGACCCGCAACTTGACCAGCGCCCGACTGCCCTAATTGGGATGTCCGACCAACCAGTCTTTCCAACAGGAGGCTTTTCACATGTTGACTGATGCACAAAGAGAAAAGTGGCAGAAAGACGGATACGTCAGGCTCGAAAGGTTCTTCTCTCCAGCGGATCAGGAAGATATCTCTACTTTTGTCGAAGATATGTCACGATGGGATGTCAGCGATGATAAATGGCTCATGTGGTTCGAGAAGACGACGGACAATCGAAAGATCATCTCCAAGATCGAGAATTTTCTCGATTTCCATGATCCATTGCGTCGTTTGCTCTTAGAAGATCAGCGCATAAAGTCAGCGGTCCAGGATTTGCTTGGCGAAGAGTCGCGCAGGCTCAAGGAGTTGCTGATTTTCCACTACCCCGACAGCGGCGGCTATCTCCCGCATCAGGACATTTATCACATTCCACACAAACTCCCCGACCGGATGGTCCATGCGGTGGTTGCCATAGGCATCGACGACTCCGACCCGGAAAACGGCGGGCTTTTCTTCAGCCCCGGCAACCACAAGAAGGGGGTGTTTCCCATGGATGCCGGTGGGGTGATCGATCCTCAAGTCGCCGAAATGTTCTCCTGGGAACCCGTAGTATGGAAGGCTGGCGACATCTTCATCTTCGACGATTACGCACCGCACTACTCACGACCGAACAAAAGCAATCGTTCGCGGCGGACACTCTACTTGGTGTTCCAGCGTGCTTCAACCGGTGGACCGACCCGCGCTGAATATAACGTGCTTAAGCGCGCCCTTAACCCGCCCGAGGGCAAAGTGGCCGATCTCGACAAACTCAAGCCCCCAAATGGCATTTTCTATCGCGATTGAGCTCACGCAGCCAGGCGGAGGCATGCACACGAAACTGATCGACCGCTCAAAAATGCGCGGAGAGTATGGCGTTCTGATTTGCGGGCTGGCGGAGCATCGACCGCAGCCCGTTACGACGCTTCGGCACGTGGATTGTGGAGGTGGTCGCAGGGCGGTCTTCTATAACGCCTACAGCCCGACTGGCGCACCCGTCGTCGCCGCCTGGGGCCCAGAGCCGGATTATTCTGGCCGAGGCCGGCAACGGGTTGGGCTGCCGCTTCTCTGCGCAACTTGCACAAGAGGCTGTTGCGTTGGCAGCCGAAGATACCACTGCTTCAACAGCTTAGGTTCGTCATGCGCAAACACAAGTTTTCTCGAACCGGGCTGTCGCGCGCGTTCGGTATCGACATGGCCACGCTTGGAACGGGAAGCGCCGGCACGGGGTTTTCGTTCGGTAGGGTGGCACCGGGCGTTACATCCGAGCCCCATCGGCACGACGAAATCGAGGCCTTCGTGATCCTGTCAGGATCGGGCAAGGTCAGGACCGACCTTGGGGAAATCCCGGTCGAGGCGGGCGATGTCGTTCTGTTCCACCCTTTTGAAGCGCATGTGCTGCGCAACGACGGAAACGAAGACCTAGATTTCGTCGATGTCTACTGGCGAGACGGCGAGGCCGCCCTTGATGCCGCTGCAAAGACCACGGCTCCACGCGGGCCGATCTTCGTCTTCTCCACGCCACCGACGCCTAATGGCGATCTGCATCTGGGGCATCTTTCTGGCCCTTATTTTGGCGCTGATGTCTACACGCGTTTCCTGCGCATGAAAGGGGTCGAGGCCTACCACCTGACAGGAAGCGACGATTACCAGAGCTACGTCACGATACGCGCCGATGCCGATCAATCGACGCCTGCAAACGTGGCGCGCTACTACGCCGACGAGATTTGCGCCACGCTTGCGCTTCTCGATTGTGACGTCCACAGCTTCCAACCCACAATGGACAATGACGGTTACGGCGAGTTTCAAGCCGCGTGTTTCCGCAGTCTTCTGAGCAGCACGGCGGTAGATCTGCGCCAGAGCCCTGCGCTTTTCGATGCTGTGACAAGCCACTATCTTTACGAACCGGATGTTAGCGGCCTCTGCCCCGATTGCGGCGGCTCCGCCGGTGGCAACATCTGCGAGGAATGCGGCGCCCCAAACCTTTGCCACGACTTGGGTGCAGCCCGGTCACGGCAGTCTGCCGAGGCGCCGCTGGTCGGCTCCGTCCGCCGCCCGGAGCTTGCCTTGGACCGATGCTACGACAATATCGACCGGCATCTAAGGGCGTCGGGCGTCCCGCTACGGATCTTGGATCTCTTCGCGCGCCTACGCCGACGCGGCAACTTTTCAGTGCCCATTACCCACCCCTCGGACTGGGGCCTGCCGGCCGAAGGGTTCCCGGGGCAAGTGATCTGGGTCTGGCCGGAAATGGCCTTCGGTTTTCTTTACAACATCCAGGCGCTCGGCCGCTTGCTGGGTCGCGACTGGAAGGCGGAGATGCCCGGCAACGACTGGCAGATTGTCCATTTCTTCGGCTTCGACAATTCGTTCTACCACGCGCTACTCTACCCCGCTCTTTACGCCGAGGTCTTCTCCCACTGGACGCCACGCATCCGCTATCACGTCAACGAGTTCTACCTGCTCGACGGCAAGAAGTTCTCAACCAGCTGCCGCCATGCGGTCTGGGGCAAGGAGGTTCTGAGCCCAAAGACAGTCGACGTCGTGCGCCTCCATTTGGGCCTGACACGCCCGGAAGGTGAGCGGACGGATTTCACGCTGGACGCGCTGCGCCGCACCGAGAACGAGGTGTTCCAAGGGATTTGGCTGAACTGGCTTGATGCGTTGAACCAGGAAATCAAGCAGGATTTTGGCGGCCGTGTACCCGATGCAGGCGACTGGAGCCCGGTCGACCGCGCCTTCTTTGCTCGGATAGAGATCTATCGCGCGGCGATGGAGCGCGCCTATTCGGACGAAGGCTTCTCGGTCCGGCGCGCGGCCGCTCAGGTCTGCGATTTCGTGCGCGATTGCGTGATCTACCGTCGGGCGCAAGACTATGCGGCGGCGCGACGTTTCTATCCCGCCCGCAATCGGACTTCGCTAGCCCTTCAGACGACGGCCGCTGCGATCCTGGCACCGACACTCGCTCCGCTGCTGCCCCGATTCGCCAGAACGCTGGCGCGAGGCATCGATGGCGTCTCAACCGAAACATGGCCCCGGTCCGTCCAGCGCCTTGCGCCCGGGACGCGCTTTGATCTCGGACCGGTGTTGGTGTTCTACGCCAAATCCGGCAATCCTCATCTCCATGAGGAGGAAGCACTATGAGCCCAAAGGTGCACCAGTGAGCTATCCCAATCTCGACCAGATCTGCGCGGCAATCAAAGCCGATGATGCCAAATATCTTTACTCGCTGTCACTGGCGACCGAAGCCGCTATCAGACGGTAGAGACCAGATTGGCGGACCTGAACCAACGCATGTCGACACCCTGGCTCGCGCCTTCGAGGACCGCCGATCGCTTCCCAGCCCTTGCTGTTTCGTGCCGCAAATGCCGTGTGGGCTCGACTGCGCTGACCAACCTCTTCGGCATCGCGGGATTTCCGTCCTCCAGCCGGTCAAGACTGTCATGCGGTTCGAGGCGCTTGGTCAACCGGGCGCGCCCTGGATCGTGCGCCGATCACCGGAAATGTCGAATGCGAATGCCTGCCTGATGGTATCTTCGATTCTGTCCGAGCCTGTACTGGCGCGGCAGTCGGCCGAAGAACAACTGAGCTACTGACGATCGGAAGGTAGCAGGTTCAAAATTCTGCCCCACAAACCGGATATTGCGCACAACCAGCGTTCGCGATCGCGATGGTGCACAAGCTTCCAACCAGACCCGCGCAATGACAGCCCGTCGCCTGAAGATAGTCGGCGAGGGCCGCCAAATCCTTCGCAAGCGTATCCTCCGTCACATGCACGCCGTCTTCGCCGACAATGCAGACGCTTGTCTCGTCGAGAGATAAGTCCAGCCAGGGTGCTCCTTCAGGATTGCGTGTTTGCTCGGGACGGAGCCGCCCCTCAGTTCCCAATCGAGGAGCGATCCTACAATACACATGTTTGGAGATCGCTCGCTAGGTTACCGGTCTGTGAACCCTGCAAGCCGAAAATTCAGATGCCGCCCATGCAGAGATATTTCATTTCAAGGTAGTCCTCGAGGCCATGGCGGGATCCCTCCCGCCCGATGCCGGACTGTTTTATCCCACCGAACGGCGCCGCTTCTGAAGACATCCGGCCGGTATTTACCCCGACCATTCCATATTCCAAGGCCTCGGCCACACGCCAGACACGCTTCAGGTTGGAGGCATAAAAGTAGGCCGCGAGGCCGTAGATCGTGTCGTTGGCCTCACGCACGACCTGATCCGCATCTTTGAAGCGAATAATCGGTGCCAGCGGCCCGAATGTCTCTTCTTGCGCGACGGTCATCTCGCTGGAGACACCGGTCAGGACTGTCGGTTGGAAAAACGTGCCATTCGTGCCGATGCGTTTGCCCCCGCATCGAATTGCGCCGCCTTTGGCGACGGCATCGGCAATATGGGATTCGATCTTGGCCAAAGCGTGCTTGTCGATGAGCGGTCCGATGTCCACTCCGGGAGCGAAACCGTCACCAACTTGAAGTTGGCGAGCCCGTTGCACGAATTTCTCGACGAACTCGTCGTGAACGCCCGACTGGACATAAAGGCGGTTCGCCGAAACGCAGGTCTGGCCGGCATTGCGGAACTTCGCCTGGATCGCACCGTCAACCGCGGCATCGATATCGGCATCATCGAAGACGATGAAAGGTGCATTGCCGCCGAGCTCAAGGCTGACTTTTTTGATCTGGTCCGAGCACTGGCGCATGAGAAGGCGCCCGATCTCAGTCGACCCGGTGAAGCTGATCTTGCGGACCTTGGGATTGGTACAAAGTTCGCGGCCGACCGCGTCACCTTCGGACGCATAGATCAGGTTGACGACGCCTTCAGGAAAGCCAGCCTGATGGGCGAGGGCGAACATTGCTCCCGCCACCAGCGGCGTCTGTTCAGCGGGCTTGAGGACGATCGTGCAGCCCGCCGCCAAGGCTGGCGAGATTTTGCGCGCCACCATCGAGGCCGGGAAATTCCATGGCGTTATCGTGCCAACAACTCCGATGGGCTGCTTGATTACCAGCATTCGGCGGTCCATCGATGGTGCGGAGATCGTCTCGCCATAGACGCGATTGGCCTCCTCGGCGTACCATTGCAGATACGCCGCAGCATGCGATATCTCCGACTTGGCTTCGGCAAGCGGCTTGCCCATCTCCGCGGTGAGAATCGCGGCGAGATCGTCGGCGTGGTCGATGATCAACTGATGCCATCGCCATAGAACGTCGCTGCGCTCACGTGCGGTCAACCCTGCCCATCCAGGCTGCGCGACATAGGCCTTGTCGATCACAGCGCATGTCTCCTCGACACCCATGTCGGGTAGTTCTGCCAGCACTTCGCCAGTCGACGGGTTGAGGACCTCGAATGTCCGCTCGCTGATCCGCGTGCCAAGTGCCGGCAGGCGATCAATGGGTCCAAACAGGTCGGGGGATGTCAGGTGACGGATCATCGGCCGGCACAGGGGCAATACCGGATTCCTCCTCAACGCAGCAGGTATATATAGCAGGTGCGGTGTGTACTCCGCGACGTCCGGGTTCCTTATAGGGCCTCGGCCAGACAGCTGGTAGACCACGGTACCCAACTGGAAAGGGAGAAATACGCTAGAAGATGTCTCGCGGTTCTACTAGTCGAACGATTGAACAACGGACATCGGCTTCGCCAGCCCCGCGCAGTGGATGCTGGTGGCCTCGGCCTACAATCTGCGGACCACGAATCGGCGACTCTATCCACTCGAAGAGAGGCTGGCCTGAGGAGGAGCGCACCCCAATAATGACGCCGGAACCGGCAAATGCCTGGCAAGGCCCGCGAACACCGCTCCTCGCGGCTTTAAACAGATCCCGTTTACCCGGCGAGCGCCCGCAAGATGAGAAAGAGGATGGAGAGGAACAGGGTGGCGAAGGCGCGCCGAAGGAAGACCGGCCGGCGCATTTGCACGGGGATGGAGCTCATGATCAATTCCCCGCCTGTTGCTGCGGCAAAAGATAGCCTGTCGTCGAATGCTCGAGCACCAGATAACGCGCGGCGACCGCCTTGACCTCGTCGGTGGTCACCTTGCGGACGCGGTCCGGCCTCTCGAGCACGTCCTTCACATTGCCACCGGTGGTGAGCGTCTTGCCATAAATGTTGGCGATGTGGTCCAGCTCGTCGTGCGCAAAAATCACCGAGCCGATATAGCGGTCTTTGGCCTTGTCCAGCTCGTCGCTGGTGACGCCATCCTTGGCGATCCGGGCGACTTCGGCAACGGCTGCCGCTTCGAGATCGACGAGCTTTGCATCGCCGCGCTGCGAGCCGGAGATCGTGAAATTGGTGTCGTCTAGCATGGTGCCCTGGAAGGAGGCGCCGGCCGCCGAGGCTATGCCTTGCTTGACGACAAGCTCCTGATAGAGCCGGCTGCGGTTACCGCCGCCGAGGATCTCGGCCAGCAGGTCGAGCGCCTCGGCCTCGCCGGGCTCTGCGGTATGATAGGACGGCACCACCCATTGAGTGGAAAAGCTCGGCACCGAAACGCGCGCATCGGTCAGCGTCACTGTGCGCTTGGTGTTCTGCTCCGGCTCGACCGGACGGTTGCGCGCGGGCAGGTCCGGCCCGCGCACAACCTTGCCATAGGTCTTCTCGGCCAGCGCCTTCACCGTCTCAGGCTCTACGTCGCCGGCCACCACCAGCACGGCGTTGTTCGGTCGGTAGTATTTGTTGTAGATGGTGAATGCGTCGGTGCCGTTCAGCTTCTCCATCTCCTGCATCCAGCCGATGACCGGAATGCGGTAGGGCTGGTTCTGCCGTAACGTCGCGTTGACCTCCTCGTCCAGCAGAGCATGCGGGTTCGTCTCTCTGTGCCAACGGCGCTCCTCCAGGATCACGTCGCGCTCGGTCTTGATATCATCGTCGTTGAGGATGAGGTTGAACATGCGATCGGCCTCGAAGCCCATCATCTCACCCAACGCCGAGGGCGCCACCGTCTCGAGGAAGGTGGTGTAGTCATAGGCGGTGAAGGCGTTATTGTAGCCGCCGATGGCTGAGACGGCTCGGTCGAACTCGCCGGCGGCGTGGTTGGTCGTCGCCTTGAACATCAGATGCTTGAGGAAATGGGCAAGGCCGGATTTGCCGGGTGGCTCGTCGGCGCTGCCGATCTTGTACCAGACCATATGAGTGACGATCGGCGCGCGGTGATCGGGGATGACGACCACTTCCATGCCGTTGTCGAGCAGGAAATCCGTCACCTTGCCGCCGTCGGTGGCGGCCAGAGCCGGAGCGGTCGTCACCAGGGCCAGCGCGGTGGCAATGAACGCCCTGCGCAGCCAGGGGGACGATCGATGGCTGCGGTTGTGGTGGCTGGTCGAAAGGCAAGGTTCGAGGCAAAGTGATTTGTTCTTCATTTTGATGAAGGCGCTGCGTCCCCGTCTCCCCGCGTGGGAGGATCGGCGGGCAGCGCCGAGCCAGATGAATAAGCTCTTCATGGGACCAGGCCTTACTCGAGCCTCATCTTTGGATGGACCCAGGAGACCTGCGGCGGTATTTCTTGGTGAGGTGATCATGGGACGGATTCTCCTTGGTCCGCGACGCCTTGCCGATGACCAAGCATGCACCGTGCCAGATCAGAAAACCGTTCGAGGCAGTGGACAAATCGGGCTCTGCCATGTTGCGCATCCGACATTGTCGGACATCGGACAGGGCCGAACGCGACGCGCGCGCGGCTGAGAATATCTTCTTCGTTCGGAAGACGATTGGGCGCGCTGCCGGGGAGGGTATAGGATGCGCTTCGAATGGCCGCTGCACTGACGGTGAGAATGGAGATGTTGGTCGCCCCAGCGGAACCCTGTCCTCGACAGCCAGACCGGGTCGATGAACGGCAGAGGCGCGAGGAGCGTAGCGAACTCGAGCGCGGAGCCTGCTCGCGCGCTAGGACGGATCTGATCCAAAAATCGGCGAGTTGGGCGATATCCGCGAGGCGCTGGAAAACGAAGATCGTAGGACTCGGGCGGGAAAAAACAATGCGGTTGCGCGCTTCTGGCGTAATGCGCCTGCCGCGAGGCCGTTGAGCCTGATGAGTTGCTGCGGGAAAGGGGAGTGTTTGCGCGGGACCTTGGTCAAACGTAAGAAACAACCGTCGAGCTCGCCCTGGATGGGGCATGCAGGCACGTTTGTCGCTGGAGGACAGCAGCACGGAAGCTGTCCGCGCTTGCCGTCGTCGCTGGGTACCAAACAGGAGAATTTGGCGGTCGCGATCGAATTCATCTGCGTAAATACCGCCTGGCTGTGCTCGGTTTGCCGGCGAACAGATTTTGCCTTCTTTGCGGCTGCAAACGCATCGCCGGCGGCGTGGTCCCTTAGGTCAAGAGCATCGGGTGAGTAACAGCCTGATCCTGCTCAATCTGATACGCGCCAACCGCCTCGCCGGATTGTGGAACCGCTCGCGGGTAGCTTCTACCACAAACAGCAAGGTCATGAAATCAAGTAGGAAGTCGTCGATCGCTTGGGCGATTGTTTCTGACTTGCCCTTGAACTGGTCCAGCAAAACGCGCGCGTTATCGATCGCTTCCACGCTGGTGGCATCGATCAACCCCTCGACCCTCTTGAAACAATCCAATTCGAAACTCCTTCAAGCGCTTGTCGAGCCGTTATGCACGAAGGTAGCTCCGTGAACTACCCGGCCTTTGACCTGGCGGCACGAGCAGCGGTCGGCCTTACGTCCCGTGCCTCCAAGCACCAGCCCTAGACGTGGCGCTGAGGAGCGTTGGAAGGATCGGGCGCTTCCGGCCATGCTCGAGCGGTAGTGTAGGACAGTGCTTGCTGGCGACTACGGCCAAAATGGAGTGCGCCAGCTGATCGGGGCTTAACAATTTTTCGCTTTTTGCTGCGCCCAAGTCTCGGCTATGAGTCAGGCAGGCCTAATGGCCTGCCCGACGTTGCAATTGTTAAGGAGGAACACGTATATGCCTACTGGAACGGTAAAGTGGTTCAACAGCACCAAGGGGTTTGGATTTATCCAGCCCGACAATGGCGGTCCGGATGTTTTCGTCCACATTTCCGCTGTCGAACGCGCGGGCCTCTCGACCCTCGCTGACGGCCAGAAGATCAACTATGAGATCGAGCAGGATCGCCGCACCGGCAAATCCTCCGCTGGCAGCCTCAGCAAAGCTGGTTGAAATTTTCTCCTGCGTCCTGGCAAGAGTGGGCGCGTAGGTCCGGAGGTCCTCACGGCCGCTCGATAGGAGCGAGCAAGAACTGAGGGCAGCAGATTGCTGCAGGCGTCGCGAATTCCTCATGAAACAAAAAAGGAAGGCGGGGTTGGCCCCGCCTTTTTATATGACGATATGACGCGCAGATTAAGCCGATGGCTGCAACGCTCCAGAACGAATC
This sequence comes from Mesorhizobium sp. M1365, assembly GCF_040317865.1. Lineage (NCBI taxonomy): Bacteria > Pseudomonadati > Pseudomonadota > Alphaproteobacteria > Hyphomicrobiales > Phyllobacteriaceae > Mesorhizobium > Mesorhizobium sp. M1365. Next base: position 213,173 of record NZ_JAMYLG010000008.1, on the reverse strand, counting down.
TCCATTGCCGAAATCAAGCCGCGACCTTCTTGCGGGTTCGCTTCGTCGGCGCCGGCTCCGGCGCTTCCGGCGCTTTCGGTTTGCGGCCGAGCCCCATTGTCTTGGCCAACGACGAGCGCGCCGCGGCGTAGTTCGGCGCGACCATGGGATAATCCGCCGACAGGCCCCATTTGGCCCGATATCCATCCGGCGTCAGCCCATAGTGGGTCGACAGATGGCGCTTTAGCGATTTGAATTTCTTCCCGTCCTCAAGGGAGATGATGTAGTCCGGTGTCACCGACTTCCTGATCGGGACTGCAGGCGTAAGGGCAACCGGCTCTTTTGCAGAGACACCTTCCGCCGTCCCTTTCAGAGCCGCGTGCACTTGGCCGATGAGGGCAGGGAGATCCCCCACCGGGATCGGATTGTTGGAGACATAGGCTGAGACGACATCGGCCGTGAGCTCGATGAGGGTGTTGATGTTTTTTTCGGCTTCTTCTGTCATGAAACTCTCCAGGCGGCGTGAAACACAGTCGGCGAAGCGTCGCTTCATAGTGGCGGTCTCCGCTGAAAGCAACCAAGGTCTCGACAGGATTATTGCGATGCTCGTCCAGCGAGATCTATGGCGCAGTATCGCGCCGTCATGACCGTTGATGCGTTCCGTTGTTGGCGACCTGCCGCGGTGCTTGCGCATTTTCAGGCGCGTCTCGGCCGTAAGCTTTGCGCCAAAATGACCAGTAATCTCGAAACGAAGCGGGCTATTCCTGTTTCGCCATTCTCTTTTTGGCTGTGAAATCGATGGCAGAGCAGTGGCCGCTTCCTGGTGGCGCGTGGAGGAACTATCAAGCGTTGATTCGCAATGGTCGAAACGATGTAGATTCATCATCCGGTGAGCCGCTCTTGCAGCAGGATGTTAGGGATTGACCCGCTGGCAAACCGAGGACATCACGCCGCTGCTTTGCTATTGAACCGCTATCGCTGTGACAACACATTCCGCAATGGTGGGCGGGTGTAGAGGAGGCGCCTGTTCACGCAAAACTAGCGGTTTCAGCAGGTCGGGAGGAACGAATGAGCTCAGGGACTTTCAGCAGCCCACTTTTCGTAAAGTGTCAAACGCACATCGTGCAAGAGATTGCCAGTCCTGCGGATGCTATCGATTTTCTCAACGAATGGCCAGAAGATCGCAGAGACCGGATCTACGAAGCCGCCCTCAGGCGTGCTTTGATGCATACAACGGACGAATACCTGCGAGCGCAGCGCGCTATACTTTTTTCCGCTTTGGGGAACAGGTGGCCATATTGGAAGATGCAACCTCCGCGATGCATGGCTCGCTGCCTGCATGTCGGGCGGTGGAAAGCGCAATATAGGCGTCGCAGTCGTATGTGAGGCTGGAGCGGGTACGCCGACGAGGTATTGTATCGAGGTTTCGCCGGCATCTGGAGCGTACTATAGAGATCAAACAATATTTTGCGCCATACGGCGATGTTAATCATCTTGTTGCATTTTAAATCAGCTTATCGCGACAGTACTGCAACGCTTCCGATGTGAAAATCACTGCGTGAGACTTGGTTCTCTCAAATTCATGATGGTAAATTGCCGTGTAGTTATTGCAAAGCAGTTGTCCCATTGAAGCAAGATGATAACGAAGCCAAAATTGTGCTCCGTCGTCTGCCAATATTTGCTCGATGGAGGCTATAGGCCTCACAAGCTAATCAAAACAGCTACTTGGGCGCCCTTTGAAATTCGTTTAATTTCGCTCACCCCAAACGGCCCTCCACAGTCGAAAATAAGATTGTCCCGCAAAGGGTGCTACAAGACGCGACCGCGGATCGTTTGGGCCAACGTCGATCTGGCGAAGGCCCGGAAATGGAGCAGGACCTGCAGCGGAACAGATAACCGGCCCCCAACCGAAATCTGACACGGCGGCGGACCCGATTTCTTCTTGGTAGAAGGCGCGGAGAACCGGAGCACGGCTCCGGCGCCGAAGGTTGCCGAGCAGGGATCCTCCTCCTCCTCCTCCCTGAAGTCCAATCGAGAAGAGCGATCACTTCCAAGAGGGTCCCAGCTCTGCCGCGAAAACAGGTGTCAGACCCCGGTCCTCTCCCGCAGCTGATCTAGCGCAGGGCGTTCATGGGCTGCGTATCCCAGAGTGGCTGCGTGGACGACGCAGGGAGATCATTTATGAAAATCCTATTCGGTACGATGGCTGTCCCTTTGCTGGCAGCCACCGCTTTTGCTGCGGATTCGATCCCCACAGACCTCAGAGAAACGGCACTGGCCACCTTCAGGGCTTTGCCATCCACCACGCCGGCAGTCGCCAACAACCCGATCACCCCGGAAAAGATCGCTCTCGGCAAGGCACTGTTCTTCGATCCACGCGTTTCTGCGTCAGGCGTCTTGTCGTGCAACTCGTGCCACAACCTGGCCACCGGCGGCGACGACAATCACGAAACCTCGATCGGCCATGGTTGGCAGAAGGGACAGCGCAACGCGCCGACTGTACTGAACGCTGTCTTCAACATCGCCCAGTTCTGGGATGGTCGTGCCGCAGACCTGAAGGCTCAGGGGAAGGGACCGGTCCAAGCCGGCATCGAAATGGCCAATACACCGGGTCAAGTCATCGCCACGCTCAAGTCGATGCCGCAATATGTCGAGTGGTTCGATGCAGCTTTTCCCGCTGAAGCCGATCGGGTCACCTTCGACAACTTCGCCAAGGCAATCGAAGCCTTCGAGGCGACACTGGTCACGCCGGCCCCCTTCGACAGCTTCCTGAATGGTGATGAGCTTGCCATGACTTCCGAACAGAAACAGGGCCTGGCGCTTTTCATGGACAAAGGCTGCTCGTCCTGTCATGCCGGCATCAACGTTGGTGGGGAAGCCTATTACCCATTCGGCCTCGTGGAACAGCCCAGCGCCGAGGTCCTGCCGGAAAAAGACAAGGGCCGATTTGCGGTCACCAATGCAGCCGACGATTCCTATGTTTTCCGCGTGGCGCCGCTGCGCAACGTTACACTCACCGCGCCATACTTTCATTCGGGCAAGGTTTGGGATCTGAAACAGGCCGTTGCCATCATGGGAACCACCCAGCTTGGCGTGGTACTGGCGGACGAAGAAGTCGACCTGCTTGTTGCCTTCCTCAACTCGCTGACCGGAAAGGCACCCGAGTTCGCCTATCCCATCTTACCCGCCGAAACGGCGACAACACCCCGGCCTATAACGCAGATCTTAGGAAAATAAACGGCCAGCTGACTGCGGAACATCGCAATTGACAATGATTGCGACTTTTACTGGACGAGACGAGTCGCGACGTCCATGAGAACGCAAATGGCTCGTTTCCAAAGTGCAGACACTGCTTCCGTCACCAGCTCGTTGCGATGGAAACATGTTTGGGATCTGGCGTGCGACATGCCAAGGAAGGCGTCTGACGCATGAGGCTCGCGCGCTGTCGATACCGCGCGGCGGCCGGCCATCGCGCTGGCGGCCGAATTGCCGCGCGCCGAAGTGATCGGCCCCCTAGGGCGAAGGGGCAGCCACTCCGTCCTCCATGTCCAGCGATTCTTCGACTGCTTCCGGATTCCGGGCGATGGTCCAAAGGAGAGTATTCGCCGCTGCATCCGGTTTCGAGCGACCTTGCTCCCAGTTTCGAAGCGTTGCCAGATCGAGGCCATACCTCACGGAGAATGCCTCCTGAGAGAGCTTCGTGCGATCCCGGACTTCGCGAACACTTATCGGCCGCGGCGCATGAACCTTCGCGATCACGCCTGCGGACGATAGTTCATTCTTCAGTGCCAATAGGTCGTCGACGCAAGGAACCGTCACGAACGCCTTGCCGTGATCGACCATCTCCGTGAGTATCGCGTGGGCCGTCCTGAGCGGCAGCTGTCTCTTAACGAGAATCCGGGCGGCCTCAGGAGTATTCGCGCCGTGAAGAAAACTGAGGCTCAGTCGGACGGGAGAGCATGACGACACCGGGGCGACGTCCCGGGTTCGCACCCGTTGTCCGTACCGCTCCATGAATTCCGATTTAGTCGACATTAAGCTTCTCCGCGATCACTCGACCGAGCTTGCGCAATTTGGACCATCCCCACTGGAGGCATCGCGATAAAAGTACGCCAAACAACGCTAAGGGAGAACAAGCAGTGATCTGATTTCGTTCGACGCTCGTTTTCGAGAGCCGTTCTGGGTCGTTCGCAATCAACTGTGTAGGCCAGCGGAGCGAGCAAGGAGCGCCGATCCGGACAGGGCTGAGTGGGGTGTTTCTCCGAAAGGTGGGCCATGCCCTAAGGGACACGAGATGTAGTGGACTCGTCGATCCACGCGGTTTCGATTCGCGCACCCGGGCACAACGCTTGGATAAGTCCCATCAAATGCTCTCCGGTGCCCGTCATCTGTATAGCTGACATTGGGCCGAGGGCTTCCAGCACGAGCCACATGGCGCGGGTATCGACCGTGACCCATGGTGCGCCGCCCCTGCCGCCAGTTCCAGCGGCGGCACGTGACACCGGAATCATCGCACCAGATGACTTCGCCCGGTTCGGGATGCTCGGTTACCATTTCACCTTGCTCGATCGTGTCGAATGGCTCCGCTCCCTTCGCAATTAAAAGTCTCGGGACCCCTGGTAGAGATCGAGATCTTCCCCGCCAATCGGAACGCCATACAACACGCTGACGGCATTGTAGGCATCAACCAGTGGGGAAATCCGCGGGAGAGAGCCATCTTTCCGCACCCGCTTGAGAAGCGCGGCGGCCGAGCACGGCGTTCGATTGGCCTTTGTGCCGAAAGCCTCGTAGGCAACGGCCCACGCCGCAAGACGCGCGTCCCTTTGGGCGTCATCGCGAAGCGCCGCCTGTTCCGCCGCCGCAATCGTGTCGTTCAACGCCTGTGCATCCGGCACGTCGATTCCAGCGTTCCGCACCACGATGCTGATCAGATGAAAATCCCGGTAGCGGGCCTTGATCTCGGGGCAATCAATGACGTGAAAGACATGGGATGCTCTTTTCTCATGGGGAGGCTTTGCGCTGCGGGTGGTTCGGGAAATGTTTCAAGAAAGGTGCTTGTCGAGCGTCCAGATCTTCTGGCGTCGCCATGGTGCATGCCGCACCATGCGCTGGATAATTCCATCATTCGGCGGTGGACAAGGCCTGATAGAGATCGTCGATTATGTCTTGCGGGTGCTCGAGCCCACGTCCGGCAACAAGCTACGCCTCCTCCAGATCCTCCATTTCATAGAAGGCAGCGGGCGCGATATGGATGTGAAGCAGCTTTCCTTGCCGGGTCATGCATCGCTTTCGGAAATTCGTCTCGCACGAAAATCTGCCGCCAAACTGGCCTGATCAATAGCATGGTATGGCGTTTTCCCAGTCCAGTTGGCTTTGCAACGAAACGCGGTTCAGCCCAAGGGTCGGTTTCCTCGCCAGCACGCCACGTCCCCGCCGTTTTAGCCACCGTGTCCCGGCAACGCGTCTTGTACCTGCCTGACAACCGCTCGCAGGACCTCAACGCCCTTCTCGATCTGCCGAATGCTCAAGGCGGCATAGCCCATGACAAGCCCCATGCGATCGATGTGGCCTTCGTCCGACTGCCGCTCGTAAAGGGGCGAGATCAGGTGTAGCCCCAGGCCCGCGCCTCGGGCGGATTCGACCAAGGCCGTTTCCCGCGATCGTGGCAAGTCGTTGAACCAAACGGCGACGTGCAGACCGGCCTCTGCTCCCTGGACAGCGATGCGATCACCGAAGCTGTGCCGCAAGGCGCCCAACAACGTCTCCCGACGTTCGCCGTTCAGCCTGCGCACACGCCGCACATGGCTTTCGTAGCCGCCACTCTCGATCAAAGAGGCCAGAGCCTCCTGTTCAGCCACCGGCGAATGTCGGTCCGCGAATTGTTTGGCGGTTGCGAAGACCTCCTGCAATTCCGGCGGGACGACGAGGTAGCCGATACGCAGCATCGGCGAGAGCGTTTTGGAGATCGTGCCGAGGTAGATGACAGCCCCGTGGTCCTCGAGACTGTGCAGCGGAGGGACCGGATTGATGTCGTAGCGATATTCGCTGTCGTAGTCGTCCTCGATCACATAGGCGTTGTTGTGCCTCGCCCATTCCAGAAGCTGGTGGCGGCGCGCGATCGGCATGACGCCGCCCAGCGGAAACTGATGCGATGGCGTGACATAGGCCAGTCGCGCCCCGATCCCCGCCAGCAACTCCGTCTTCATCCCGTCCTCGTCGACGGTGACCGGGATGGGCGAGGCACCCGTACTGGCAAAGACCTGACGCGCCATCCTGTAGCACGGGTCCTCGATGACAAAGCGGTCGGCGGGATCGAGAAGCAGGCGCGCGCACAGGTCGAGGCCCTGCTGCGAACCGTTGACGATGATGATCTGCTCGAGGTCGCAGCTCAGGGTTCGGGCGCGCCAGAGATAGCCCTGGAGCGCCTGGCGCAGCCGGCGCGAGCCGCGCGGATCGTCATAGGCAAGACGCAACGGGCGCTGCCCCATCGCCTCGTTCATCGCACGTTTCCAGACCAATGCGGGGAAGTCTGACGGCGCCAGGTCGCCATAGCGGAAATCGACCTTCAGCCCAGTCGGCAGATAATCCGGCCAGGGCGGCGTGACGCGCAGTCGGCCCCCATAGGCGGACAGAAGAACCGGGCCGACCCGTTTCGCAGGCGTGCGGCTTGTCCCAGGACCGACCAACGAAGATGCAACGCGGGGTCGTGCGCCTTGACGGACGTCGATGAAACCCTCCGCGGCCAGTTGCTCATAGGCGACCGTCACCGTCGTTCGCGAAACCCCAAGGTCATTTGCGAGGCCTCGGGAGGACGGCAGCTGACTGCCGGTTTCGTAGACGCGGCCAAGGATTTGCTCGCGAAGAGCCTCGTAGATCTGGCGTGCACCCATCGCGTGCGAGCGACCTGCAGAACCGGCACTTGAAGACTGGACCATTTCATTCATCGCCAACTGGATATTTCACATTGGCCAGTTTGCCGTCAATCTTTCGGAAACCCAAGAAAAGATCTTAGAGGCCGAATGACCCGTTCCTATCAATCCGAAACCGATGCTCTCACGCGGTCGCTCAACGACACCGGTCCCGGATTCGCCACTCGGGCGATCCATCATGGCTACGATCCGGCCGGCTTTTCCAATGCCGTTCAGCCGCCAGTCTTCTTGACCTCGACCTATGGATTCGAAAGCGTGGCAGCGAACGAGGCCGCCGCCGCGCTCGGCGGAAGGCTCTATGCGCGCGAATACAATCCGACGACGGAGATCCTCGAGCAACGGCTCGCCAATCTGGAAGGAGCCGAGGCAGGTTTGGTCGTTGCCTCGGGGATGGCGGCTTTCGGCACACTGATCTTGTCGCTCCTGTCCCAAGGCGATGAACTCATCGTCCACAAGACGCTTTATGCGAACACGCTTGCCATGGTCGAACAGGCGGTCCCCCGCTTCGGCATCAAGGTCGTCGCGGTCGACCTGTCCGATCCTCACAATCTCGATGCCGCGATTACGGAGCGGACCCGGCTTGTTTTTTTCGAGACGCCGGTGAATCCGCTGAGCCGCATCCTTGATCTCGCTGCCATTGCCGAGCGCGCCCACGCGCGCGGTGTAAAGGTTGCAGTCGACAGCACCTTCGCCTCGCCCGCGCTCCAGCGGCCGCTCGAACATGGGGCCGACCTCGTGCTCCACTCCCTGACCAAATACATCAATGGGCATGGCGATGCCCTTGGCGGGGCGATTCTCGGCGACGCGCAAACGCTCCGCACGCTGCACGAGACGGGCCTGCGCTACATCACCGGCGCAGCGCTCTCGCCCATGTCAGCCTTCCTGATCCTCCGCGGTCTGAAGACGCTCACGCTACGCATGGAACGCCACAGCGCCACAGCCCTTGCGGTGGCTCAGGCACTCGAGGCGCACCCGGCGGTGGCATGGGTGAGTTATCCCTTCCTCGACTCGCACCCTGATCAGGTGACGACGCGAAAGCAGATGTCCCACGGGTCGGGCATGTTGGCCTTTGGGCTCCACGCCGGATTCGAGGGCGCGCGCCGGATGATGGACCGGCTCAACCTGATCACCCGGGCTGTCAGCCTCGGCGATGCCGACAGCCTCATCTATCATCCGGCAAGCCTGACCCGTGCTCGTCAGCCGATCCGCAAGGATGCGCATCTGGCCGATGGAGTCGGCGAGGACCTCATGCGTCTCTCGGTGGGTCTTGAAGACGCCGAGGACCTGATCGCCGACATGCGGCGGGCTCTGGACGCCTTGTGATGACCTGTCGTCCGGCCAGTCCTGCGCTCACGCACAAACCTGGAGCCTTGCCATGGCATTCCTGAGCGGTCTTTCCGCGTTTCCCATCACGCCCGCCGATCGTGACGGCCGCGTCGATACCGTTGCTCTGCGCAGGCTGATTGCTCGGCTTGGCGCCGCTCAGGTCGACTCCATCGGTCTTCTCGGCAGCACCGGCACCTATATGTATCTGTCGCGCGAGGAACGGCGACGGGCGCTCGCCGAGACCTTGGACGAAACCGGGGGACAAATGCCGGTCGTGGTGGGTGTGGGCGCGCTGCTCACCGACGAAGCAGTGAGGCTCGCGCAGGACGCTAAGGCCCTTGGGGCTGCCGCGGGGCTGCTTGCGGCCGCCTCCTACACCCCGCTCACTGAGGACGAGGTGTTCGAACATTTCTCGACGGTGGCGTGCGAGAGCGGCCTGCCGATCGTCGTCTACGACAATCCAGGAACGACGCATTTCCGTTTCACCCCAGCACTCGTCAGCCGCCTGGCAAAGGTGGGTGGGATTGTCGCTATCAAGAATCCGACAGACAAGGGCGATGCGATCAAGAGCCATCTGGCCGACCAGAGGCGCACTGTGCCGGAAGGGTTCTCGATCGGCTACAGCGGCGACTGGAACGCTGCAGAGGCCATAATCGCCGGCGCCGACACATGGTACAGCGTCCTCGCCGGCGTCCTGCCCGAGGTCTGCGTGAAGATCGTCACGGCGGCGCAACAGGGCGATGCGGCCGAAGCGCGACGGATCGATGCCACGCTTGCGCCGCTCTGGAGCCTCTTCAAGGAGTTCTCGAGCCTTCGCGTCGTCTATGCACTTGCCGAATTGCTCGACATTTGCCGTGCCGACCCCCCGCGTCCCATCCTGCCTCTGCCCTCAGCAGCGAAGCGCCAGATCGCCGCCGCGTTGGAACGCTTGCCATCGGATGTCAACCGGTGAACAGCGAACCCGGCGGCCAGTGAAGGAACCTGTCATGTATGTACCCGCGCATTTCGATGAACCGAGCCGAGAAGTCCTTTACGAACTGATCGAGAACAGCGCACTTGGCATGCTGATAACCCATGGCCGGAGCGGTCTCGACGCCAATCACATCCCCTTCGAACTCGACACGTCACAGGGAGAAAACGGTTCCCTTTATTCCTGCGCGATTAGTACACGTGCCGAAGGAAAGTGCACTTTCTCGCTCGAGTGACTTATTTCAAAGGATGTGATCGCGTTTTGGCACATTCACGGCCCACATGCGGCAGCCGCTAACTCACCACATGGTGAGCAACCAGGAAACCTTCCGGCTTTCTCCCGGAGCGCGCGTGCTGCAGCAACCATGTTCATGAGGGCAGGGCGGACCTCCTCCCACTTGCGGGTTTTGAGGCCACAGTCCGGGTTTACCCACAGTTGGGCATCGGACAGTCGCTCGCGGGCAAGCATGACGAGATCCGAAATCTCGCCGACTTCCGGGACCCGTGGTGAGTGAATGTCGTAGACTCCGGGCCCGATTTCGTTCGGATATTTGGAACTCGTGAAGGCGTCCAGCAGTTCCATTTTCGAGCGCGACGTCTCAATCGAAATTACATCCGCATCCATTTCGACGATCGCGTCGATGATCTCGTTGAACTCCGAATAGCACATGTGGGTATGGATTTGAGTGGCGTCCTTCACATCCGTTGAGGCGATCCGGAAGCATTCGACAGCCCAGTCGAGATAGTCTTTCCAGTCAGACTGGCGCAGTGGCAATCCTTCGCGGAACGCCGCCTCATCGATCTGGATCATCCTTGCGCCGGATCTTCCGAGGTCCGCCACTTCATCGCGGATGGCGAGCGCGATCTGGCGGCAGGCTTCGGAGCGGGGTACGTCGTCGCGAACAAAAGACCAGTTGAGAATGGTCACTGGGCCTGTGAGCATTCCCTTCACAGGCTTTTCCGTAAGCGACTGGGCGAATTGCCACCAGCGCAGCGTCATCGGATTGCGCCTCGATACGTCGCCGAAGATGATGGGGGGGCGCACGTAACGCGACCCATAGCTCTGCACCCAGGCATGCTGGGTGAAGGCGAAGCCGGACAGCTGCTCGCCGAAATACTGTACCATGTCGTTTCGTTCGAACTCACCGTGCACCAGCACGTCCAGCCCGATCTCTTCCTGCCAGCGAATTGCAGCCTCGATCTCCTTCTTCAGGAAGGTCTCGTAGTCGACATAGCTCAGCTGGCCCTTCGCATGAGCGGCCCGCGCCCTGCGTACCTGCGGTGTCTGCGGGAAGGACCCGATGGTCGTCGTCGGGAACGGCGGCAGCCCGAGCGTGCCGGCCTGGACTCTGGAGCGCTCGGCAAAAGCGCTCTCTCGTCGCTTCATGCTGTCGTCAATGCTGGCGATCCGTCCCTCAACAAGCGGGTCATGGATCTTCGTGGATGTCACGCGAGTGGCGGCAGCCTCGGCAGACGCTTTCAACGCGCCTGCCACCGCATCCCTGTCTTGAGTGAGGGCCCGGGCCAGCAACACCAACTCGTCGGTCTTCTGGGCCGCGAAGGCGAGCCACGACCTGATGTCCGCGTCGAGTTCGGTCTCCATGCGCAGGTCGATCGGCACGTGCAGCATCGAGCAAGAAGGCGCGATCTCGACGCGGTCCAAGGGCCAGCCGGCGACGATCGGTTTGATGCGGTCGAGAATGGCGGGCAGGTTCGCACGCCAGACGTTGCGGCCATCGATCAAGCCAAGCGAGAGCACCAGATCCTTCGGTGCGAGCCGACCCACCGTTTCCAGTTGCTCGGGAGCGCGCACGAGATCAATATGCAGCCCGGCCAGGGGCAGAGAAACCGCGGTTTCGAGATTGTCTCCCAGCGGCCCGAAATACGTAGCCAGCATGATTTTCAACTCGGGCGCGGCTTTTGACAGCTGGCCATAGGCGAATTCGAACGCAGCTCGTTCGTTCGGGTTCAGATCGAGGACAAGCGCTGGCTCATCGATCTGCACCCAGTCGGCTCCCGACAGCTTCAGCCTCTGCAGGAGTTGCTCGTAGACGGGCAGCAGCCGCGGCAGGAGCGCGATGGGATCGAATCCTTCGGCAGGCGATTTCGCCAGCTTGAGGAAGGTGATCGGTCCAAGGATGACTGGGCGTGTGTGAATGCCGAGAGCTTTAGCCTCGAGGAAGTAGTCGACCGGTTTCGTCGACGAGAGGGCGAACGTCTGATCATCGTCGAGTTCCGGCACAATGTAGTGATAGTTGGTGTCAAACCACTTGGTCATTTCCATCGCGGTTACATCAGACCCATGAGCCGCCTGCTGGTGACCAGCGTGTCGACAACCCTGGTTGCCCCGCGCCATTGCGAAGTAGATGTCAGGTGGAACCTCGCCGCTATTCCAGCCGTAACGGGATGGAACGGCGCCGACCATGGCTGCGGTGTCGAGCACATGGTCGTAGAGCGAGAAGTCGTTCGACGGGATTTTCGACACGCCGCGATCGTGCTGCTCCTCCCAGCTAGCGGCACGGAGCGCCTTCGCGGTCGTGAGAAGGTCGGCAGCGGACGATTTTCCGGACCAGTAGCTTTCAAGCGCGAATTTCAGTTCTCGCCGACGACCGAAGCGCGGCACGCCGAGCGTTGCTACAGGAATTTGCTGAGAGACAGTCATGCATACCCCGATGGTTGGGGCGTCGGTGACAAGGAAGGCGCTAGCAGGCCGGCACGAACGCCAGGCTGCAGCGGCCATCGAGACACCCCGCCCGTGGACGTAATTCGCCGTGGCAGGTCTCCTGGCTCGCGGGGTCATAGCCTCTACCCGTCTTCCCAAGGCTATTCGCCTCAGTGACATGAGTGGGGTTGGCTCGCCGCTAACAGTTGCGGGGGCAGCGCCGGCATCGCACCGGCTTCCCTCTTAGCTCCGCTGCGGCAGCGCCGTACGGAGAACCACGACACGGGAGACAATTACCGCAGTTCGCTTCTTTGTCAACGCCGCATAAAGAAATGTTTATGTCGTTATGTTAAATTTCCGTTGGCATGTTGCCAAAGGTCGCCTTGAAAGCGAAACTATGGAAGCCTTGAGCGGCCGGTAAATCAAAGCAATAACGCACAGCGGTCCAGGAGGATAGGAGTTCGTCGGCTGCCGGCGGCAAACTACCGGCAAGCGCCGTGGTGCTGCTTAGCGCATCATGCGAACCACCTCGGCGTCGAACTTCGGCTCCGAGGTTCCGACCGCTTCGTTGGTGATCTGCTCGCGACCATATTCGGCTCAATGGCGAGGCTGTTGCCCACGTGGAAGCTGTTGGCCGTGATGCCCTCGGTGATATGACACAACGATTTCGGGGGGAGCACACCGAGGCCAGGCGCAGCGGCGTGTTGCGAAGTGATCGAGGCCAATGTCTCGAACTGCTTGTTCGCAGCCCACCGGCTCAAGGTAACCCGGCTCAAACCACCGGGCCAGCTCAAGTCCTGTCCAAATGAGGCCTGAGCGGCAAATCGTCGTGCACGCGCACGGTTTGGCGTTCGATCTTGTGATGCGTCTTGGGCGGACAATCGCCACGGTGCAGCGCGCAGAAGCGGTCCCCAATTGGGAAGCCGAGGGCGGTGAGGGCAAGCCAGCGCCACAGGCGGAAGGGGACTTGGACCTGTTTGCCCTGCTGGACCACAAGTTCGCGACACCGGGCCTCAAGGAGAAGACCAAGAGTGATTATGCGCGGGACCTCGCCAAATTCATCAAAAGCAGCGGGCAGTCAAAGTTCGGCGCCGATTGACATGGAGATAGCCATCGCGGCGGACCGCCCAGGCGGACCGCAAGCCGGAATACAACCGGGTGCAGGCGGCCAAGCTCGTCCACAAGATGGCGTCGGGCACACACCGGCGATGGGAGAGCGGACCGTGGAGTGCAGGAACTTCACGCCTATCCACGCTCCCGTGGACGTGTCCTGCGGCACATCGGCACCGATATTGAGGAGGCAGTTGAGCTTCTGGTCGAGCACTCTTACCTGCCACTACCTACGCTTAACGTCATCTCGTACTGAAAACGCACCACGCAAGGTCGAGATGTAACATGCGCCCTTCGTGGATGGTTCTAAGCTTCCTCGGGCGCGGTCAATCTGTGATAACGATCGCTTGGAACCTCCATCACCGCGACGCTATCAAGGTTGGCGTATCGCGCTCGGTAGTAACCTTCTTCCTCCACTTCGGCGAAACTACACTGGGGAACGTCAAAGGTCGCAGCTTCCAATCCGAAGAAAGTCGTAGCGGTTTCTTCATCCAAGAAGTTCCACTCATCTTCTCCGTCGTCATATGTGACGCGAACATAGGAGGCCATGCGCACGGCTTCCTGATCACCCATCTCTGCGATGATGGCATCGCATTCTTTCTTCAGCTTTCCTGAAACCTCACCCTTATCCCAGTCATCCAAAGCCCGATAGATTTCTGGATGATAATACTCTGGCATCTCCTCTACATCGTCACCGATGAGCTCAATGGTGCGGACATATTGCGGATTTATCAAGAGTATTTTGTTGTCAAGGCTCCAACAATACAGCCATGGCCTGCTTGTGTTATTTCTACGAAGATTATGAAGTTCCTTCAACTGACGTAAAATCGATTCACGCGCCTTTTCATCGATAGGATATTGGCGGCTGCCAACAGTCGTCTTGATTCTGAGCGTGCCGTATCGCGTTTCGGCATCGGCAATTGCAAACGGGCTCGTGCGCCACTCCTCGACATCAATCTTCCAGCCCAGCAGCTCCTCGACTGTGCATTTCAACGTGAGACAAAGGTCCTTGATCTGCTCGACGTTCAACTGCGTTTTGCCTGTTTCCCAACGGGCCACAGTCTGTTGCGTCGTTGCCATCTGCTCTGCCAAATCTTTTTGAGTCATGCCCAGTCGAACCCTAAGTTCTTTCATGTTCATAACTCACCTCGCGTGTGCAATACACGCATTGTGGATGAATTAATCTAACACGTCAAGCGTGTTCAAAAATCCCAGCATGTGTTTTTAGGGCGTCTTCGAGGCTCCGACAGCCGTTCGTGACCACTTGCGCAAGACACAGGGCTGGTACACAGCACGAATGGGCGATCAAAAATTACTGCTGAAATTCAGAAAATTATTGTGGGCGAGTCTGGATCTCTCTGATCGACACGATAGTCGACCATCACCATGATCGGACCGCTTCGTGGCCGCAGGTCAAGTTGCAGCGTCGGTTCGCTGAACTTGTTGGTCGGATCCAGATTGAGCGTTTCAAAATCCGGCTGACGCAGAAGGATGCCCATCATTCCCCAATCACAAGAACCATGCTGGCGGACGAGCAAGGCTCCCGAAACACCTTGGACATCCGCCAGTTCGCCCCAAAGCCAGCTTCCCGCCGCCATGCCGCCGTATGTGGCCGTCTGATAGAGAGACAGGGCGCGTCCAACCACCCACCGCGGCGCCGAAAGCTGCACTGTGACGTTAAACAGCGAGAATGATTGAATCCAGGCCGCACCGGCTGCATGAGGAGCAGACAGCTCAGCCCAACGTGCGACGGTCAAAGTTGTCCGCGAGCGCTCCCGCCGCGAGGGAGAAGATCATGTAGGGGAGGGTGGTCGATGACTGGACGAGCGCCACCATTCCATGGGAGGTGGCGATGCTCGTCATCAGCCAAGCTGCCGCGATACCTTCCACCAGGGTGCCAAGGTTCGAAACGAGTGCAGCCGACCATAGCGAACGGAAGGTCTTGTGCTGAAAAGGAACGAGTGAAGATGTTCTCTTCGCCATTGTGGGAAGCTTCGGGATCCACCGCGGGGCTGGATTTGGTTCGCTGCCAAGCTGCCACAGTGGCGCGCCTGCTAACCCAGAAAACTTGGCGGCCTTGCAGGCATGCGCAGGACGCGCGAAGCCGCTCAAATCTCCCCAGATGGGTCAGCCATCGAAGACCGGCATCACTTGCCCGTTGAGCGGCTATACGATAATGCTCCGCGCTAAGCAGGAAGCGCCAAAAATTCGAGCGGCGACTTCATTCTCCTATTCAGGAAGGAACTATGAGGCGGCAGACGCGACCATTCACCGTGGAAGTCAAACAAAAGCGCAATTATCAAAAATCCGCACGTTCCATCTGGGGCAATTTCGACATCGCCGCGGCGATGGCCGAGACAACAAAGGAAGTCGAGCCGTTAAATCGTCAGCTTGTTGACTCTACTGTAGTGGCCCTTGATGCTGAACCTTTGCAAAAACCGCGAGTGGAGCATTTCATGGCCAATCCCCTGGAAACCGAGTCAGCAGTAGTTCCTAGCGCACCGGCAGACAAAGCGGAAACGCCAAAACCGAAGACGAGAGCGCGGCGGTCGAGGAAGCCAGAAGCTGAGGCGAGCGCGCCTGCCCGCAAGGAGGGCGCCAAGCCGATATCCGCGACCACTGAAGCACCGCCGTCAGCGCGAACAGGCCGAAAGAGCTACTCCGCGAAGGATCGTGCCCAGAAGCTGGCGCAGATCGAGACCTCAATCGGCGGCGGCGCTACTCTCAAGAGCGCGGTGAAGCAAGCCGGCATCTCGGAACAGACATATTATCTTTGGAAGAAGGCGGCGGCGCCGGCGGCGGACAGTGACGGGCTGAAGGATCTCGTCGCGCTCGAGGAAGAAAACAAGCGGCTAAAGAGCCTGCTTGCCGATCGTCTCCGCAAGGAGAATGCGGAACTGAAGAAAAGGCTCGGGCTGGATTAAGGAGGGTGGGCAGCTGGTTCTTGGCTCGCCACCTACAGTAATCCCGCCTGCTCGGCCTCGCGGCGCAAATTCTGCCTTGGCCTTGGGCCGATTTGCTGGATGACCAGCCCGGCTGCCAGCGAGCCGAGATCGCCGCAATCCTTGAGGCTGCGGCCTTGCGTGTAGCCGTAGAGGAAGCCGGCGGCGTAGAGGTCGCCGGCGCCGGTGGTGTCGACCAGCTCGCGGATCCTGGTCGCATTGATGGTCACGGTCTCGTCGCCGCGCACGATAACCGAGCCCTTTTCCGAGCGGGTGACGGCGGCGATCTTGCAATCCTTGCGGATCTGGGCCAGCGCCTCGTCGAAGGACGCGGTCTGGTAGAGCGACTTGATCTCGTGGCTGTTGGCAAAGACGATATCGACGGTGCCGGAGCGCATCAGATCGAGGAATTCGTCGCGGTAGCGATCGACGCAGAACGAGTCCGACAATGTCATCGACACTTCGCGCCCGGCGGCGTGGGCGAGCTTAGCCGTCTGCCGGATCGCCTCCTTGGCGCGCGGCGGGTCCCACAGATAGCCCTCGAAATAGGTGACCGCGGCGCCCGAGGCCTTGTCGGCCTCGACGTCCTCCGGGCCGAGCTCGACGCAGGCGCCGAGATAGGTGTTCATCGAGCGCTCGCCGTCCGGCGTGACGAAGATCATCGAGCGCGCTGTCGGCGGTTCGCCGTTAAGCGGCCTGGTGTCGAAGGCGACACCCTGGGCATGGATGTCATGCGCGTAGATTTCGCCGAGCGCGTCGTTGGAGACCTTGCCGAAGAAAGGTAAGCGCCACGCCGCTCCCCTCGTGCGGGGCATGAGGTGAATGTGCGAAGAATCCTCCCGATCGCGAGAGACGGAGGGCCTACGTGGGAGCAGACGGCAAAATGGACGTCGATTTGGACGTCCCAACAGCTGGCTACGCAGGCCGGCTCGAGGTTCTGGAAGGTCCGACGGGACGGCGGGTTCGCTCGGAGGCCGAGAGAGCCCGGATTGCGGCCGAGAGCCTGATGCCGGGGGTGCAGGTGGCGGCGGTCGCACGCAAGCATGGCGCGACCCGCTGGCAGGTCTACGATTGGCGGCGTCGCCTTCGTCAGGGACAACTGGCACTGCCGGAAAGCATGGCGCCGATGTTCGCGCAGTTGATGGTGGACGACTCATCGGTGCCTCAGCGGAGGATGAGGCCATCGAAATCGACGCCGGCGAAGGTGGAGATCGTGATCGACGACATGGTGATCCGAACGGCGGTTGACCTCGAACAGCTGTCGCAGGTGATCCGAGCGGTTCGGGCCTCGCGATGATTGCACCGGGCAACGATCTGAAGATCTACGTGGCGACCCGGCCGGTTGACTTCCGGCGCGGCATGGACGGATTGGCATTGGCTGTGCAGGAGATGCTAGGCCTCGACCCGTTCTGTGGGGCAGCCTTCGTGTTCCGGGCCAAAAGGGCTGACAGGATCAAGATTTTGGTGTGGGATCGCACCGGCCTTGTGCTGGTGCACAAGCGGCTCGAGGGCTCGAAGTTCGTCTGGCCGCAGGTTCGCGACGGCGTGATGCGCATGTCGCCGGCGATGTTCGCGGCCTTGTTCGAAGGGCTGGATTGGCGACTGGTTCGCCCCGAGCGGGCACGGCGTCCGCAGCTGGCCGGATGAGTGTGGCACAGTGACTCAGGTGCCTTGTCTCCAATGGCGTTATCGGAGATCATGTGGTTGATTTAGTGCATGAATCTGACGGTTCTCCAGGAAGAGAACGAGCGTTTGAAGGCGCTCCTCGCCGAGGCGCAGGCAGCTTTGGCAGAGTCCGAGGAGGCGCGCCGCCGCCTGGAGAGCGTCGTCAGCCAGCTCAACCACGAGAAGTTCGGCGCCAAGTCCGAGAAGCTGCATCCCGATCAATACCACCTGCCGCTCGAAGACGTGGAGATCGCGCAGGGCGTGCTCGATGCCGCGCAGGAAAAGGCGCAGCGGGTCATCCGGGGGCGTTCGGACGGCTCGTCCGGTTCGCGCCAGCGCAATCGTGGCCACTTGCCTGCCCATCTGCCGCGGGTGGAGCGGATCATCGAGCCCAGGAGCACGCTGTGTCCGTGCGGCTGCGGCGAGATGGCCAGGATCGGCGAGGATGTCAGCGAGCGGCTCGACGCAATCCCGGCGCAACTGCGCGTGCTGGTCACGCGCCGCCCGAAATACGCTTGCCGGCGCTGCTCGGGCGCCGTCGTGCAGGCGCATGCGCCCGAGCATATCGTGCCTGGTGGCCTGCCGACCGAGGCGCTGATCGCCCAGGTCATCGTCGCCAAGTTCGGTGATCATTTGCCGTTCTACCGGCAGGCCGAGATCTACGCCCGCCAGGGCATCCAGCTGGATCGGGCGACACTGGGCAACTGGGCAGGCCGGGCCTGCTTCCATCTCAAGCCCATAGCCGATCAGATGCGCGGGCATCTGGCTGCGGCAGAGCGCCTGTTCATGGACGAGACCACGGCGCCGGTGCTCGATCCCGGACGCGGCAAGGTCAAGAAGGGCTTCTTCTGGGCAATCGCTTCCGATGACCGCGGCCATGGTGGCCAAGGCCCGCCCATCGTGCTGTTCCACTATGCGCCGGGACGCGGCGGCGAGCATGCCGAACGCTTCCTTCAAGGCTTCGGCGGACAGTTCCTGCAGGTTGACGCCTATGAGGGCTATGACCGGCTGACACGCCTGGAGCGGCCACAAGGACCGTGGCTGCTCGTCCATTGCTGGAGCCACCTGCGCCGACGTTTTGTGAAGCTGGCGCGCAACACCAAGTCCCCGATCGCCGAAGCTGCCGTGCGCCAGATCGCTACGCTCTACGCCGTCGAGGCGACGGTGCGCGGCATGACGCCACAAGCTCGGCTCGCCGCCCGACAGCAGTACTCCACCCCGATCATCGCCGCCTTGAAGCCGTGGTTTGAAAAGCAATTGTCGATGATCTCCTCGGGCTCAAAGCTGGCCGAAGACATCCGCTATGGTCTTGCCCATTGGGAAGGGCTCACCCGCTTCCTCGGCGACGGCCGGCTCGAGCTCGACACCAACCCGGTCGAAAACGCCATCCGGCCCGTATGCTTGACCAGAAAAAATGCTCTCTTTGCTGGCCATGAGGTCGGGGCCGAAAACTGGGCGCTGCTCTCATCCGTCGTGGCCACCTGCAGGCTCAACGACGTCAATCCCGTTGCCTACCTCGCCGAAACCCTCGAGGCCATCATCAACGGCCATCCACAGAGCCAGATCGAGGAACTCATGCCCTGGCGATTCCGGAAAACATCAAGCCCAAACCCATAGGTGATCGGCGAGGCGCTTACGAAGAAAGCGGCGCGACCGCCGAAGGAGGCGACGCCCGCCGCCGTGTTGCCGGCGCTGCCGCCCGAGGCTTCAATGGCCGGGCCCATGCGGCTGTAGAGCAGTTCGGCGCGCCTCGTGTCGATCAAATTCATCGCGCCCTTGATGATGCCGTTGGTCTCCAGGAACGCCTGTCGCACTGGGCGATGATGTCGACGATGGCATTTCCGATACAAAGCACGTCATAGTCCGGCATCAATTCATGTCTCCGCCAAAAAACCACCGGCTTTCTGTCACGCCGGGCGCGGGCGGGTCTGGCCAGTGGGAATGGGCTTTGCGCTTGCCAATCCGTTCGGCGCCAGCCCTCACGGGGCGGCAAGTCCTGCCTCGCGACGCAATTCGTCGGCCCTGTCTGTCTTCTCCCAGGTGAAATCAGGCTCTTCACGGCCGAAATGGCCATAGGTCGCGGTCTTGCGGTATATAGGGCGTAAGAGATCAAGCATCTTGATAATGCCCTTCGGTCTGAGATCGAACAACTCAAGAATGAGGCGCTCGATCCTTCTTTCCTCAACCCTCGCTGTTCCGAACGTGTTGACCATGACAGAAACCGGACTGGCCACGCCGATTGCGTAAGCAAGCTGCACCTCGCAGACGTCCGCAAGTCCGCTAGCGACGATATTCTTTGCGACATACCGGGCCGCATAGGCAGCTGAGCGGTCAACCTTGGACGGGTCCTTGCCCGAAAAGGCGCCGCCGCCGTGACGACCCATCCCACCATAGGAATCGACGATGATCTTGCGTCCAGTGAGACCGCAGTCGCCGCGCGGCCCGCCGACTACGAACCTCCCCGTCGGGTTGACCAGAATTCTGATGCCTTCCGTCTCCAGGTGGGTCGGCAGGACAGGCTTTATGATTTCCTCAATGACGCCCTCGCGGACCGTCTCTTGCGAGACCTGCTCGTCATGTTGGGTCGATACGACGATGGTATCCAGGGCGACCGGGCGCAACCCCTCATAGCGCACTGAGACTTGGGATTTCATGTCAGGACGCAACCAGCCAAGCTGTCGTGCTTTCCGGAGATCTGCCTGTTGTTTCGTCAAGCGATGAGCGAGCTGGATCGGCAAAGGCATCAGAGTATCGGTTTCGCGGCATGCGTAGCCGAACATGAGGCCCTGATCTCCCGCTCCCTGTTGGAGGTCCTGCCCTCGTCCCTCGTCAACGCCCTGGCTGATGTCGGGCGACTGCTCGGTGAGTGCATGAACGACGGAGCAACGCCGGCCGTCAAAGCCGACGGCCTCGTCGTCGTATCCAATATCGAGAATCGTATCGCGCGCAACTTGGCTATAATCCACCTGCGCATCGCTGGTAATCTCGCCAGCCAGAACGACCATCCCTGATTTTACCAACGCTTCACAGGCGACGCGCGCCTTGGGATCGCTGCGGAGGATGGCATCGAGGATGGCATCCGAGATGTTGTCGGCCAACTTATCCGGGTGTCCCGCGCCAACGGATTCGGAAGAGAACACGAACTGCCTAGCCATGAAATGCCTCGCTTCGGGTGTTGGAGTTGTATGGGGCATTTTGCTTAGCCCACCTTACCTGTCGGTGAGGCCCGGGACCTCGAACGCAGCGCACAAGTCGGCAACGTCTCTTCGCACGCAGGCATGGAGATCTTCGTCTTCTGGCTCGCCGGAGGACGGAGTCCATGAAGCCAGCAATTTGCACGGTTTCCACATCGCGCAAGCCCATTGACGTCACTGCTGGCGCCCCCAGGCGAATTCCGCTTGTGACCTCAGGATGGCGCGGGTCCCCCGGCACCATATTAAAGTTCGTAATGATGCCTGCCTTCGCTAACCGCTCGGCATAGGCCTTGCCTGATAGTGGTCGATCGCGAAGATCAAGGATCAGCATGTGATTGTCAGTGCCCCCGGTGACCAGGTCATAACCCCGGTCCAGAAGCGCGTGGCCCAGAGCCTTGGCATTTTTGACAATCTGTTGGCCGTAACTGCGGAAGGACGGGTCTGCGGCTTCCCTCAAAGCGACAGCTAGCGCCGCGATAACATTCATATGGGGGCCGCCTTGCAGTTGAGGGAAGACAGCGCGATCTATTCGTCTGGCGAAATTGCATTTGCCCTTCGAATGATACTGCGCTTGATAACGATCTTCATTCCTTGACAAAATGAAGCCACCGCGGGGACCGCGGATCGACTTGTGAGACGTGCTGCTGACGACGTCGCAATGGGGTACGGGATTCGGATGCTCTCCAGCGACAATCAGGCCACTGATGTGCGCGATGTCGGCCACGAGATAGGAGTTCGCTTCCAGAGCGATTTCTGCCATTGCCGCGTAGTCAAAGACACGCGGATAAGCAGTCGCGCCGACCCAAATGAGCCGCGGCCATTCCCGCTTGGCTGTCTCGCGCAAGCGGTCATAGTCAATTTGCTGCGTCTTGTCGTGCAGCCCATAAGGGACGCGTTGATAGTCAGTCCCGGAAAAGTTGATGGCCCAACCATGAGTCAGATGGCCCACTTCCGGAAGGGGCAAGCCCATGATATTGTCACCGGGGCTCAAAAGCGCGCGGTAGACAGCCTGATTGGCCGGCGAGCCGGAATAAGGCTGGACGTTGGCGTGTTCGCTGCCAAATGATGTTTTCAAGCGCTCAATGGCGAGGGTTTCAAGCTCATCGACGATCTCGTTTCCCGCGTAGTAGCGCGCAGCGGGGTACCCCTCGGCGTACTTGTTCGTGAAAATCGAACCGGTCGCTTCCAGCACGGCCGAGGAGGCAAAGTTCTCAGATGCGATCAGTTTGAGCGTCGTCCGCTCCTGCCGCTCCTGTCTTAGAAGCAGTTCGTGAACGCGGCAATCAACCGTCGCCAAGCGAGACCGTCCGTAAGTGTCGGGCTGCGCGATGGCGCCGTCGGCGGAGTTGTCCATGGTGGTTTCGCGCTCCAATTGGATTGATCTATTTCACGGTCAAGCATGCGGTCCCCTTCGGCCGCGTGTCTCGTACCGCTTCGAGCCGTTGAAGGTCTCGTTTGTGATAGCCATCGCCGTGGGGCAGGAGATCAACCAACAATTGAACCAGCCCGCCGTCCTTACCTCCTGTTTTGAGATTGTACGAGCACCACGGACGTTGTTCGTTGCAGTAAAGAAAGTCGGCTTTGGCCAGCAGCCGGACGTGTCGTACAACGTGCTCACGACGCAGACCCAGAATCTCCGCTAGCTGGCAGACAGTTAGGTCCGCGTGCGCGCAAAGGCCTAGGATTCGAAGGCGATCTAAATGCGCTGCCGTCCGTAGGCGACTGACCAGTGTCAGCATTGGTCAGGACCAAGCCACTTGGAAAGCCTGGGCACTCGTCCTGCTGAATTTGTCATTTCGCGTTCTCCACAGATGTTGCGGCTTTCGAACCAAATTATATGGTTGGTTGTCCATCGACCGGACAATGTCGGTGGCTGTGAAGATACTGTTTTGAGCCGATATGGCTGTGTCGAACAAACAAGATGGGCGCTCTTCTTGCCATTGCCTTTAGCCGAAATTGCACGCAGTTCGGCGGGTCGGAGAATAAGCGGCGCCACGGTTTGGACCCCACTGACCTCAGACGTTGCAATAAGCCTAGCATTCACAGCGAACCGGAGTTGCTAAGAGTCTATGAATTTCCTTGAAGGATCTGTTGCAACGTTTGCCCAGCCCGCTCGTGCTCCTCTTCCTGGCCAAGTGGTCGTAGTCTCATAACCTGAAGCTCACAGGTTCAAATCCAGTCCCCGCAACCAACGATTCTTGCGAAAGCAAGGCACCCAAAACCCCGGCCTCCGAAAGGACGTCGGGGTTTTTCTTGTTTGCGGCAAACCGCAGGATCGCGGCCAGGTCGCCGCGCAGCACGATAGCCAGCTCTTCCGCGTCGGGCACGAGCGTCACCTGATCGACCAGAGTTCGAAAGACCTGCGCCGCTTCGGCCTATGCTTTGCCGTCTTTGCTTTGCAGGCTCTCATAGAGAGTCGAAATCCGCTGGCTGTAAATCTCCGCCATGTTCGGATATAGAAGCGGCGGCGGCTCCGCGGCCTCGGCCAGCGCCTTTTCGAGATCCTCTTTGCGGATCTCGAGTTCCTTCATCTGCTTCATTACGCGCTTCGACGCATCGATGTCTTCGGACGCCAAGATCAGCTTCATCAGCTTGTCGAGTTCACGGTCTATTCGCGGAAGCTCGTCCCGCATCGCAGTCAGACCGGCGCCACGCTCAATCCGTAGCCGGTTCACCTCACGAGTAAACTCGCTACAGAATTCCTTGAAGAGCTCGGGCTCCATCAGATGGGTCCGTAAGCCGCTGAGCACCGAGGCTTCCAGCGCGTCCCGCCGGATATTCAACCGGTTATCGCAGGTGCCCTTATTCCGTGATGTTGCGCAGCCCAGCAGATCCTTCGAGATCATTGTGTAGCCGCCGCCACAGCAACCGCACTTCACAAGGCCGGCGAACAGGTGCTTCGGACGCCGCCGTTCGTTCAGCGGGTTCTTGCCGGGTTCAGACGTCTCATACGCGAGCGTCTGCTGACGTGCCTTCACGTTGTCCCAGACGTCCTGATCGACGATGCGCATCTCCGGCACTTCCTGAATCACCCACTCGGACTCAGAATTGAGACGCGACGCCCGCTTTCCCGTATCGGGGTCCTTCAGATAGCGCAGCCGGTTCCAGACGAGGCGGCCGACATAAAGTTCGTTGTTGAGGATGCCGACGCCGCGCTTCGGGTTGCCATGGATCGTTGACGGCCCCCATTCGGCACCTTGCGGCCCGGACACGCCTTCCTTGTTCAGCTCAAAGGCAATGGCGCGGGACGATTTGCCCGCGAGATAATCGGCGAAGATGCGGCGGATGATGCCAGCCTCGGCCTCGTTGATCGTTCGATCGCCGCGGATCGGTTCGCCACTCGCGGAATTCGCTTCACCACGTCATAGCCGAAGCACAGCCCGCCACCGGATTTGCCGTCCTCGACGCGGCCGCGCAGCCCGCGGCGCGTCTTATCGGCCAGGTCTTTCAGGAAGAGGGCGTTCATCGTGCCCTTGAGACCGACATGCAGATGCGTCACGTCGCCTTCGGACAGCGTGACGATACGCACGCCGCCGAAGGCCATGCGCTTGAATAATCCGGCGATATCCTCCTGATCGCGGCTCAGGCGATCCATTGCCTCTGCGAGCACGACGACGAACTTGCCGCGCATCGCATCGCTGATCAGCTCCTGAAGGCCGGGACGCAGCAGCGACGATCGCGGTCGGTATAGCTGTCGACGACTGTCCAGCCTTGCGTTTCGGCATGCAGGCGGCAGAGCCGCAACTGATCCTCGATCGAGGCGTCTCGCTGATTGTCAGTCGAGTAGCGAGCGTAGAGCGCGACCTTCAGGTCTTGAACGCCGGTTGACCTCGTCAATGGAAAAGCGTATTGGCAATAATGAAACGCCATTCCAGATGATATGCCATGTCAAACACAGCGTCCTTAAGCTCGAGTGCCCTCGCACAAAGTCTCGTCGCTGCGCACCAAGGTGGCCAGCGCGTCGGGGCCGAGTTATCCACACTTCAGGCTCTGAGCCGCGCTCAAGCTCTAAGTATCCAACATGAGGTCGTCAGCACACTGTCGGTCCCCATCGCGGGTTGGAAGGTGGCTGCCTTGCCCGATGGAGACCTAATATCTGCCCCCATCCTCACGAGCCGCCTTCTTCATAGTCCGGCGTCCATTTCTCAACCAACTTACGGACTCGGCGGTGTCGAATGCGAAATTGCATTTCGTCTCGCGAGAGAGCCAGTTCCGGGCAAGGGTGGCTTTGCGAGAGAGCAAATTATCGAGGCAATCGAGGGGGCCTGCGCAGCAATCGAGATCGTAGACAGCCGCTGGACGACAGCCTTCTCGACTCCTCGCAACGCAATGATCGCGGACCTGCTCTCGAACGGCGCGCTGGTCGTTGGTGCGATGAACAAAAACTGGAGAGACATGGCATTTAACACCCTTCAGGCTCGCCTCGGCATTAACGGAACCACCGTCTGCCAAACCTCGGGCGGGCACCAAAACGGAGACCTTATTGGCCTCCTCACCACGTTCGCAAACGATCTTCGTGAAAGAGGGCTCGTCTTGAGGCCCGGTGAGATTGTGACGACGGGAAGCTACACAGGTTTTCACACAGCAAGATCCGGTGATGAGATAGCAGCCGAGTTTGACGGGTTCTCGCCAGTCTCGGTGGCATTTCAATAGCTTAAGAATTGAGGAGAGATTAATGCTCTGCGGCAAAGGCGTGGTTGCCATCTGGAACGGAATATCCGAGGACGGGCGCCAGGACTTCTATCAGTGGCACATACACGAGCACATGCCGGAGCGAACCGGCATCTCTGGGTTTTTAAGGGGGCGACGCTATCGAGCGACTGATACGGACACCGATCCTGAGTTCTTTACGCTCTACGAAGTTGAGCAATTCGAGGTCATAAAAGGCGAGGAATATGCCAAGCGCCTCAATGCTCCGACGCCTTGGACAAAACGCGCGGCATCGCATTTTCTCAATACGTCTCGTGGTTTGGCGCGGGTCTTGTCGTCGGAGGGACCTGGACCGGGCGGCGTCCTTGCGACAGTGCGCTTCCATCCTGCGACAGTCAACGACGAGCAGGTAGCCGGCGAACTCTCATCGCTTGCATCCCAGCTTATGCAGGCACCACTCATAACCGGTGCGCATTTATGCAAATCTGATGAAGAAGCTACGGAGGTGCGCACTGCCGAGAGTGAGGGGCGGACAGACTTTAATGCGCCGCCCAATTGGTTCATGCTTTTAGAAGCTTGCACCGTGGAGTCTCTGGAAGCACCGGTGCAGGCTGTCCTCCAACATCCAATGGTACGGCAGGCGCAGGTCGGCCGTTATTCACTCGAGTACACCCGTTTGAAGACCGATTCGGCGGCCGGGTAGGTTAAGGGAAAAGTCATGAAACTATTACGATTTGGAGCACCCGGGTCTGAGAGGCCGGGGTTGCTGGACAATGATGGAACTATCCGTGACCTCGGTGGTGTGATTCCGGATATTGGCGCAAAAACGCTCTCACCCACCGGCCTGGAGATGCTGCGTTCAATAGATACGTCGTCGTTGCCCGCTATTGACAGCAATGTTCGTTTAGGACCTCCGGTGGCCGATGTTCGACATTTTATCGCTGTCGGCCTGAACTACACCGATCATGCAATCGAAACCAATACTCCGATCCCTGAGGAGCCAGTTGTCTTTTCAAAGGCGCCGTCGTGCATTGTTGGACCGAACGATGACGTCCTGATGCCACCAAAATCCCGCATGTTGGATTGGGAAGCGGAAGTCGCCGTTGTCATTGGAGAGCATGCTTTTGAGCTGGCAGAAGAAGATGCGTTGTCGGTTGTGACGGGCTATCTTGTCTGCCACGATGTTTCCGAGCGCGAATTTCAAATCCATCGTTCAGGACAGTGGATCAAAGGGAAATCCTCGCCGAGCTTTGGCCCCCTTGGGCCTTGGCTTGTGACGGCAGATGAGGTTCCCGACCCTCAAAGCCTGGATCTCTGGCTCACGGTTAATGGGGACATGAGGCAGTCAGGATCGACCGCCAAAATGATCTTTCCATTCAAATATCTGATCTCATACATCTCGCAGTTCATGGCGCTTGAGCCGGGGGACGTCATTACCACCGGTACGCCCCATGGTGTCGGACTCGGAATGAAACCCCCGGTATTTTTACAGCCGGGCGATGTGGTGGAGTTGGGGGCCAGTGGGCTCGGCCGGCAAAGGCAAACTGTCGTCCTCCGTGGGTAGCCTTCGGACCTGATACCCTCGACGGGGATCGGTGCCGCGACGCACTTGGCGCCAAGGATTATGAGCGGCTCGAGA
Organism: Mesorhizobium sp. M1365; assembly: GCF_040317865.1. Taxonomy (NCBI): domain Bacteria; kingdom Pseudomonadati; phylum Pseudomonadota; class Alphaproteobacteria; order Hyphomicrobiales; family Phyllobacteriaceae; genus Mesorhizobium; species Mesorhizobium sp. M1365. The sequence goes on along the minus strand of NZ_JAMYLG010000008.1, from coordinate 186,108 downwards.
TCCGGCACAGCCCTTGCGGTACCGAAAAGGAGGCGAAGCACTTTCACTATGGCTTGCCGCAAAGGAGATGCTCCCTTGATAAAAGTTGCATTGATCGATACGGCCCATTGGCACGTTCCGCTCTACCTCGACGCCCTGCTCAAAGCCGACGTCGAATTTGTAGGCATCTCCGATCCCACAGGAACGACCGGACCCGCCCTCGCTCAAAAATTAAAGACAAAGTGCTTTGCAAGTTGCGAGGAGCTTATCGCCGAGGTGAGGCCAGATCTGGCATTTGTCTTTGGCCGGCACATCGACATGCCTATTTCAGCTAACCTGTTGTTGGATCACGACATTCCCTTCGCGATCGAAAAGCCGTGCGGGATAAGATCTGTTGATGTTCGACAGCTCGCCGAGAAGGCGGCCCAGAAGCAGGCATTTGTAGCAGTTCCTTTTATCTTCCGCTTGAGTGACACGATGAGGGTCATTCGCAGTGGAGGAGTTCCGGTTAAAATTGACCACGCCAGCTTTCGGTTCATTGCTGGACCGCCAAGCCGTTATAGGCAGGCGGGCAATCTTTGGATGCTGGAGCGCGACATCGCCGGCGGTGGGCCACTAATCAACGTTGGTGTGCATATGGTCGACCTTTTCCACTCCTTAAGTGAAAGCAGGATCGTCGCGGTATCGGCTTTTGCCACATCACACATCAACGAGTTGTCCATCGAAGATTTCATTGCCGTCACGCTTCAAAACGAATCGGGGGCTATCGGCACAATCGAATGTGGATACACATTCCCCAGTGCCCCCGGCATGCAACGTGACTTTTCGTTCTCTATTCGGTCCAGCGACCGATTCTTGCGGTCCGTTGATAAGGGCATCGAAGTCATCAAAGACATAAGAGCGGGTGTCGAACATGAATTTGTGGCTGCCGATTTCGAACTCGAGCCCTGTTACTCCAAATTCGTCGAACATGTGCTTGATGCTTTGAAGGCAGGCAGCCCCGCAATAGCAAATTTCCAGGACGCGGCTGGCGTGCTGGAGCTTGTCGAAGCCGCCTACATATCAGCGGCTGAGGGGGGGCGAACAATCCGCCTCTCGACCTAAAGTCTTAGTATCCGGCCCCCGTTTCGAATGAGAACCAATCAAGGAGAGCTGATATGAGCAGCGTGTTCCACCGCATTCCTAAGCGTCATCTTCCTGTCGCCGTCAAGGGTGACGGCATGTACATATTCGACCGAGATGGCAAGCGATACATCGACGGCTACGCCGGCGGCGCTTGCGTCTCATGCCTCGGCCATAGTCAACAAGAGGTAATTGACGCCATTAGGAATCAAGTCGGTGAAATGGCTTTCTTCCACGCCGGGATGTTTACCTCGGAACCGCTCGAGGAACTTGCATCCATTTTGACGACTGATGCTCCGGAAGGCCTAACTCGTGTTTTTTTTACAAACAGTGGGTCAGAAGCGGTGGAAACAGCCATCATGATGGCTCGGCAATATTTTGTGGAGGTCGGCGATCCTAGGCGGAAAAAAGTAATTGGACGCCGGAGCAGTTACCACGGAGCCGGCTTAACGGGGTTAAGCGTTGGATACCAGGTGGCACGTCGAACACCATTCGAAGACATATCCCCAAGCGTTTTTCACATTTCGCCTTGCTATGAGTACCGTGGCCGATTGGAAGGCGAGACGCCGGAACAATACGGTCTGCGCACAGCCAATGAATTGGAGCAGGCAATTCTTGGGCTCGGGCCCGAAAGCGTAATGGCTTTCGTCGCAGAAACTGTGACCGGCACTACGAGCGGTGCCACTCCACCTGTTCCGGGTTACTTCAAGCGTATTCGTGAGATCTGTGACAAATATGGTGTCCTACTCATCTTGGATGAGGTTTTCTGTGGCCTGGGCCGAACCGGTACTCTCCATGCTTGCGAGCAGGATGGCGTTGCTCCCGACTTTCTGACCTTTGCAAAAGGCATTGCAGCCGGCTACCAGCCGATTGGCGCGACCATGGTGAACCAGAAGATTTACGACGCCATTGTAGGCGGCTCAGGAACTTTTAAGGGCGGATATACCTATTCCGGGCATGCCACGGCATGTGCGGCTGCGGTAGCAGTGCAAAAGATTCTGCGCGCTCCTGGTTTTCTCGACCACGTAAAGGCAACAGGAAATGTGCTAGCCGCTCAGCTTAAAGACCAGTTTGCTCAACATCCGCATGTTGGCGACATTCGAGGTCGAGGTATGCTCATGACGTTGGAACTCGTCGAGAATAGGGAAACGAAGGCTCCGTTCCCGGCGGCGCTCGGCTTAAGCTCGAAGATCTATCAAAGTGCTCAAGCCAAGGGTCTGATCACACATGCGCAGAGTGGAACCGTTGACGGCCATGTCGGGGACCACGTCGTAATTTGCCCACCTCTGATCGCGACTCCGGAAAATGTCGAGACAATCTCGGGATTGCTAAGTGAGGCCATAGCGATAGCCTTGGAAGAGGTACGCGCAAAGGCGGCGTAGACGTTAGGTAGAGGGCTGTAGTGGCGATCGGCGCGTCGCCGCGGCCGCGCCTCACTCCTGCGGCTCATCCAAGGAGCAGTTGGAGAGTGAACACCGAGGTCTCGAAATTTCCTGGTCAGCGCCGGCGCTGGTGGCCATTGCGGTATGGTCACCGTTGGAGAGCACCACATAATTTTTGGGTTAGCCCTACGAGCCCACCTACGAAAGTTATGTCGATGAGAAATATGAAACCGGAGCTGTCTGGTATCTCCGGTTTTCATTTGTAACTTTTCGGTGCCATCTCTAACGTCCTGATGCGAGACGTGTACGCTCATCCGACATCTCCGCCATTTTCGCGAAGTCGGTTGTAACCGCGTCGCGAATCTCATCCAGCCAACCCGGTCGCATCTCTGGCACTGACGACAACAGCAAGTCGGTATAGGGATCAAAGGGCGGCATCAGCACTTTGCTCTTCGCACCGTAGCGCACGACTTCGCCGCGATACATCACCGCGATCGAATCGGCGATTGATCTCACGGTTGCAAAGTCGTGGGTAATGAAGAGGTAGGCGACCTTCTCGTGCTGCTGCAGGTTCAGGAGCAACTTGAGGATGCCGTTGGCCACCAGCGGGTCAAGCGCCGACGCCACCTCGTCGCAGATGATCAGCTTGGGCTTGGCGGCGAGCGAACGCGCAATGCAGACGCGCTGTTTCTGGCCGCCCGACAGCTCGGCCGGATAGCGGTCGATGAAGCCCTTGCCCATCTCGATCTCATCGAGCAGTTCGGCAACGCGCTTGTCGCGCTCGCGGCCGCGCATGCCGAAGTAGAACTCCAGCGGCCGGCCGATGATGGTGCCGACGGTCTGGCGTGGGTTCATCGCCACGTCGGCCATCTGGTAGATCATCTGCAGCTGGCGCAGATCCTCCTTCGGCCGGTCGGCCAGCCGGTTGGCCAGCGGACGCCCGTCGAAGGTGACGGTGCCTTTTTTAGGCGGCAAAAGCCCGGTGATGGCGCGCGCCAGCGTCGACTTGCCGGAGCCGGATTCGCCGACGACGGCCAGCGTCTGGCCCGGGTAAATGTCGACGGAAACGTTCTTCAGCACCTTGATGTGGCCGCCGCCATAGGCAGCGGTAACATTCTTGACCGACAGGAACGGTGTCGCGCCGGGCTTCTGCTCCTGGTGCTCGATCTCGTGTACGGAGACCAGCGCCTTGGTATATTCCTGGCGCGGCTCCTTGATGATCTGATGGGTGCCGCCCCACTCGACCAGACTGCCGTGGCGCAGCACCATGATCTCGTCCGACACCTGGGCGACGACGGCAAGATCGTGGGTGATGTAGAGCGCCGCCACATGCGTGTCGCGGATGGCGTCCTTTATCGCCGCCAGCACGCCGATCTGCGTCGTCACGTCGAGCGCAGTGGTTGGTTCGTCGAAGACGATCAGGTCGGGTTCCGAACACAACGCCATCGCCGTCATCACCCGCTGCAGCTGGCCGCCGGAGACCTGGTGCGGGAAGCGTTCGCCGATGGTTTCGGGGTTCGGCAGGCTGAGCTTCTTGAACAGCGCAATAGCGCGTTGCTCGGCCTCGGCCCGTGTCGCCGTGCCATGCAGCAGCGTGGCTTCCACCACCTGATCCATCAGCTTGTGTGCCGGGTTGAAGGCGGCTGCCGCCGATTGCGCGACATAGCAGACCTCGCGGCCGCGCAATTTGCGGAAACCTTCCTTGCCGCCCTTGAGGATATCACGGCCGTTGAGCAGCACCTCGCCGCCCGCGATGCGCACCCCGCCGCGGCCATAGCCCATCGACGACAGGCCGATCGTCGACTTGCCGGCGCCGGATTCGCCGATCAGCCCGAGCACCTTGCCCTTTTCCAGAGTCAGCGAGACATCGTGGACCAGCACGATATTCTTCGGCGCTTCGCCGGGCGGGTAGACGGTCGCCTCGATGCGCAGGTTGCGGATGTCGAGCAGCAGGCCGGGCTTCGCTTTCGTGTCGGCCATCACCCGCGTCCTCCCTTGAGACTCGTCGTGCGGTTGAGCACCCAGTCGGCGACGAGGTTGACCGAGATCGCCAGTGCCGCGATCGCCGCGGCAGGGATAAGCGCTGCCGCGATGCCGAAGACGATGCCATCCTTGTTTTCCTTGACCATACCGCCCCAGTCGGCGTCCGGCGGCTGCACGCCAAGGCCGAGGAAGGAGAGCGTCGACAGGAACAGCACCGCATAGATGAAGCGCAGCCCGAGCTCCGAGACCAGCGGCGACAGGGCATTAGGCAGGATCTCGCGGAAGATGATCCAGCCGCTGCCTTCGCCGCGCAGCTTGGCCGCCTCGACATAGTCCATGACGTTGATGTCGACGGCGACCGCGCGCGAAAGGCGATACACGCGGGTCGAGTCGAGAACGCCCATGACCAGGATCAGCGTCACCAGGTTGGTCGGCAGCACGGAGAGCACGACCAGGCCCATGATCAGCGTCGGGATCGACATCAAGAGGTCGACGAGGCGCGACAAAAGCGTGTCGAACCAGCCGCCGAACACCGCCGCCGAAAAACCGAGGATGGCGCCGAGCGAGAAGGACAGCGCGGTGGCCAGCACGGCGATGAACAGCGTGATGCGGGCGCCATAGATCATGCGGGAGAGGAGATCGCGGCCGAGATTGTCGGTGCCCAGCCAATGCGCCGCCGACATCGGTTCCCAGACGTCGCCGACGATCTCGCCATTGCCGTGCGGCGCGATCCAGGGTGCGAAAATCGCCGCCAGCACGAACAGTCCGGTCAGCACTATGCCGATCAGCGCCGGGATGGGGATGCGTTTGATATCGAGCATGCCCGCCCCCTCACTTCGGATGTCTGAGACGCGGATTGGCGACGATCGCCGCAACGTCCGCGATGATGTTCAGGCTGATATAGACGGCAGCGAAGATCAGGCCGACTGCCTGCACCACCGGCACGTCGCGCTTGGTGACGTGGTCGACCAGGTATTGCCCCATGCCGGGGTAGACGAAGATAACCTCGACGACGACGACGCCGACGATGAGATAGGCGAGGTTGAGCATGACGACGTTGATGATCGGCGCGATCGCGTTCGGGAAGGCGTGCTTGCGAATGACGGCGAAGGCTGAAAGCCCCTTGAGCTCCGCGGTCTCGACATAGGCCGACTGCATGACGTTAAGGATCGCCGCGCGCGTCATGCGCATCATATGGGCGAGCACCACCAGCGTAAGCGCCGTGGCCGGCAACGCGATCGCCTGCATGCGCTCTCCAAAAGGCATGCCGTCATAGACGGTGGAAATGGCGGGAAACCATTGATGTTGCACCGCGAAGAAAAAGACGAGCACGTAGCCGATGAAGAATTCGGGAAACGATGTCGAGGCGAGCGCCAGTCCGGAGATCAGCTTGTCGACCCAGCCATTGCGGTAGCGCACCGCGATCAGGCCGAGGATGATCGCCAGCGGCACGGCGACGATCGCCGCCCAGAAGGCGAGGAACAGCGTGTTCCACAACCGTCCCTTGATCGACGTCGCAATATCCTGGCCGCTCGACATCGCCGTGCCGAGATCGCCGGTCACCACCCCGCCGAGCCAATGGAAATACCTAAGATAGGCCGGGTCGTTGAGGTCGAGCTGCTCGCGCAGATTTGCGAGCGACTCCGGTGTCGCCGATTGTCCGAGAATGGCTTGCGCGACGTCGCCGGGCAGGATCTGGGTGCCGGCGAAGATCAGGACCGAAACGGCCAACAAAAGGAGGAAGCCCAGCGCAATGCGCTGGGCCACCAGTCTTAAGACGAGACTCACCTCTTAGGCCTGCCAGCACAGGACGGCGGCCTTACCGTTCATCATGTCCATATTGGGGTTTTCCTCCCATCCAGCGACACGGTCGCTGCGGTAGGCCTTAATGAAGCTCTTGAACATCGGGGTGATCAGTCCCCCCTGGTCTCGCAGGATCAGGTTCGCTTCGCGATACATATCCTTGCGCTTGGTCTTGTCGAGTTCGCCTCGCGCTTTCAAGATCAACGCGTCGAACTTTGGATCCTTGAAACGGGTATCGTTCCAGTTCGCCGAGGAGAAATAGACGGTTGAGTATATCTGATCCTGCGTAGGCCGACCGCTCCACTCTCCGGCCGAAAAGGGCTCCTTGTTCCAGACTTGGTCATAATAGCCGTCGCTCGGCTCGCGCTTGAGTTCGATGTTAATGCCTGCCTTAGCTGCGCTTTGTTGGAACAACTGGGCCGCGTCGACGGCCCCGGCGAAGGCGACGTCGGAGGTCCTCAGCAGGATCGGGCCGTCATGGCCGGACTTCTTATAGTGGAACTTGGCTTTATCCGGGTCATAGGCGCGCTGCGGGATGGAGTCGTCAAACAGCGGATAGGATGCATTGATGGGGGAATCGTTGCCGATCGACCCGTAACCGGCAAGAATTTTGTTCAGCATCTCCTCACGGTCGATCGCCAGCTTCAGCGCCATCCGGAGGTCGTAGTTGTCAAAGGGAGTAGTGTCACAGAACATGTTGAAGCAGTTGTATGCGCGGCCAACTGCTGACTCAACGATGACCTTCGGTGCCTGCTTGAGAAGCCCGGCTACGCGTGGTTCGACCAGGTTGACCATGTCCACTTGGCCAGACTGAAGCGCCGAATTCCTCGCGGTCGAATCGTTTATCACTAGGATATTGACCGCGTCGAAATGACCGACGGTTGGATCCCAATAATTCTTAAACTTTTCCATCTGGATGCGTGCGCCCGGCTCGAAGCTATTCAGGTTGTAGGCGCCGCTGAATATCCCTGCGTCCGGTTTGTCTATTCCCCCTCCTGGCTGGATCACCAAATGCCAATCGGACATCAAATAGGGCAGATCTGCGTTGGGGGATTTCAGCGAAATTACGACATTGCTGCCATCCACCTTCACATCCGCGATTTGCTGAAGGATGCCGAAGGCGCCCGACTTGGAATTCTTGTCGGAATGGCGCTGAATTGTCTTCGCGATGTCGTCCGGCGACATTGTCTTACCATTGTGAAACTCGACGCCCTTGCGAATTTTGAATGTCCAAGTGGCGGCATCGACCGAACTTTCCCAGCTTTCGGCAAGGGCGGGCACCGCTTCGCCCTTTGGCGAGACTTGGACCAGGGTCTCACCCAAGGTGTGGAGGTAAACGAGGGCGACCCCGTTGGAAGCCAGTGCAGGGTCCAGGGAGTCTGTTGTGCCTCCGCCCCCGAGCCCCATTGTCAGGGTACCACCTTTGTTTGGCGCGGCCGCCTTTACGCTGGTGCCGAACATGCTATTTGCCGCGGCAGCGGCGAGACCTAGAGCCATGGTCCGTTGGAGGAAGCCCCGACGGCTATACCCGGCTTCTCCGCCAACTTCTGCGACATGACTAAACTCATCGTTTTTCATTGCTTTTCCCCTGTGGTTTCTTAGCAGTGACAAGTAGTTTCTCAGTCGGTCTATCCAGCATTTAGCGTGGATAAGATGTGAGTTGTCGAATTCTGTTACGCGCCTGGGCGCACAGGCCGCCGACAAAACAAAATGAACGTCCTGCCTGCCTCGTATGACCTGGCAGCCGTTAGATGGCCCCGAGCGCACCCTACAGGTATGGAGCAACCGCACCCCAAGTGGAAGCCCGTTCCAACTAGATCACCGTTTCAAGATACCGTCAAGTGCCGCGGTAAAGTTTGCTAGCGGCTCAAACAAGGCGACGACGTGGCGATGCCGATCGATCTAACGAGGATTTAGGTATCGGCTGCGGTCGACGCTCACATGAGCTGCGGACGGTAAATCACCGGTGGTACCGGCCGGCAGGAGTCTGCGCAGGTGCACAGGCCAATGCTGCCTTCAAAGCAATTTAAACCGATGGACACTCACCAATAGTTTCGGGAACAGCAGCCTTGGTTGCGCCCAAAGATCTGATTTCAGCCGTTAAGCGCATAAGAACCAGGGCTACGCAGCTGAACGCACAAATCAACAGGAACGGCCTAGAGGTCGAGCTTTAGGCGCCTGGAACCCGCACGTGAGCAACAAATCATAACGACGGTTTGCGACGCCTTCTCTTCGTCGGTCAGGACGAAGTCGCGGTGATCTGCTGTTCCACCCAGAAGACCTGTTGCGCACGTCCCACAAATCCCCTCTTCGCATGAACTATCAGGGAATATCCCGTTCTCGCGCAGGACGTGCAGAATGGATTTTTGCGGCGGTACCTCCAGGATTTGTCCGGTTGAATCGATCTCTATTTCGAAGGTCGAGTCCTGTCCTGACCCGGTTAATAGAGCCGGGTCTATCTTAAATCGTTCAAAATGAACGGAGTTTGCCTGCCAATCCCATGTGGCGGCTTTAACACCGTCAATGAGGCCAGCAGGCCCGCAGCAATATACTTGCTGTCCTTCCACTCGTTCACGGAGCAGGGATGCGAGGTCGAGCCTTTGCCCGGAATGTTCGCCATCGAAGTGCATCACCGTGCGCCGGCTAAAGGGTGCCGTGTCAAGAATCTCTCGAAAGGCGGCTCGCTCAGGATTCCGAGCACAGTAGTGAATCGAGTATGCCGCGCCCGTTCTCTCGAGATAACGGGCCATCGACAAAATTGGCGTGATGCCAATACCTCCGGCGATTAGGGTATAGATACTAGCTCCCGCCATCAGCTGAAAGTTGTTCAGGGGATCTGAGATTTGAACTTGACTGCCCACGGCAAGGTTGTCGTGCACGTAGACAGAGCCTCCGCGCCCGGCGGGCTCGCGAAGAACAGCGATAACGTAGCGCTGGCGTTCCTGGGGATCATTGCACAGTGAGTACGACCGTGTGCGGCCGTCGGGCAAATGCAAATTTATGTGGGCGCCGGGTTCAAAAGGAGGGAGAAGCGCGCCGTCAGGGTCTACCAGCTCGTAAGAGCGTATGCCAAGGGCCTCATCTACGCATCGACTGATCCTGAGCGTCCTCACAACACTACTCGTTGATCAGCCTATTCAAGTACCAAGCGATAAACGCTGCCGTCATTTCCTCCCGAACCGAGTATAGGCCCGGAGTGTAGTGGCGTGAAGTCACCCCTCGATGGTTGTTCGCGATGAGCTCTGCGTCTTGCAGAGTGGTCACATGCCACATCCACTTCAGGCGCTCCACGTCATAGTCCGTCCCCTCGACTGCGTCTTCGTGCACCAGCCAAGTGAGCCGCATCTCCGTGTGGGTCGGATCTATCGGGGTGAAACGAATTAGGGTTGTGTGGTCACTGGTGCTATGAAGTCCGAACTGAGGCATAAAGTCCACGGCAGTTTCGGCCCCATCGAACTTCTTCAGGTTACCCATGAGGGGAGCAACCGGTTGGCCGTCTTTGGAAGCGGTTTGCCACCCATCGCGGATTGGCCGCCGCCTGACTTGATATGGCTGAAGTCCAGTGGCAAGGGCGACAGACCCCACCACGAATCCTTCATCCTTCGCGGCCGCTTCCCATGCGGGAAGAACATTCGCCTCAAACGAGCCTGGAGCGGCATCATTGGTTTTGACATATGCATTAACCGCTGTGTATTCTGGATGTGCCATTACGCAGTGATAGCACTCTCGAAAGTTCTCAACCGCAAGCTTCCAATTTCCGAGTGTTGTGTATACTTCAGTGTGAGCGATCTTTGCTCTCGTCAGCCCATGCGGCTCCAGATAGGGGAGCACATCCGCTTCCATCCCAGCAAAATCAGGGGCGTCCTTCTCGATCCCAAGGTAAATGAAGATCAATCCCGCAGTCACACGCACTGCACATGAGTGCAGCCCCCATTTCGAGCGATCAAACCCTTCGCCCATATTCTTGGCGTGCACTAAACGGCCACTTAAATCATAAACCCAGCCGTGATAAGGGCAGGTAAACGTCCGGACCTTTCCTTCTGGTTTCTGGCAAATTATACTGCCCCGATGGCGGCAGACATTATGGTGCGCGAAGATTTCGCCGTTTGTGCCGCGCACGATAACGATCGAGTCACCGCCGATCTCAAAAGTTATGAAATCCCCCGGTGTCGGAATGCGCGAGACATGGTCAACGAAAAGCCATTGTCGAGCGAAAATCACCTCGATGTCTCGCTCGAAGATATCTTTGTCAACGTAAAAGACGCGGTCTAGTGAATGCCCAGGCCGTTGAAGGGCCGCCAACTCCACAACCGTCTTTTCAGCCATATTCTCCATCTCGGCAACTTCTCTCTGCTGGACCATTCAAACGTTGGGGATGAGTATTTGCTACAAAATCCTATGCCGAAAGTCAATCGTCAGTGGAACGGTATTCAATCTGGAACTCGATCCCATCTTGCGGGGGTTGGTGCTAGGCTTGCTGCGTCGGGCCACAGCGCAGGTGCTGGACAGGCTGCCATCCGATCGCGCTTGGTTGATCACCGGCCGATCGAATGAAGCCGCCACGATCGTCGCAAGCGCACGACAATGCGTAAAAAGGGTGACGTTAGGCCACGTCTAAGCGCGGCCTGACCCGTCTGCGCCGAGATTGGCAGCCTAGAATTTGGCGGCTATTGCCTCTACCTCGACAAGCGCTCCTGGTGCAGCCAACGCCGGTACTAAGACCAGCGTGTTGGCAGGGCGATGACCGGCGAGAAACTTATTTCGCACTCTGGTGTAAGCGGAAACGTCTGTGCCCGCGACGATATACTGATTGATCTTGGTAAGGTTGTCGATCTCCATTCCGGCTTCCTTAAGCAAAGCCGTTATTTGGTCCCAAACTGTGTGAGCTTGTTCCTCACAGGATCCTTCAGTACAAAGCTGTCCAGAAACATGAAGCCAGTTGGCGCCAGATGGGGTGAGCATGGCTTGGCTAAACGGAGCTGAAGGATTGTGCAAAGTAGCAGGTTCTATAGCGGTCGATTTCAATGGCGTTCCCTTCAAACCAGTCGGTTCATCATCGGATTTGCTTTTTTAGCCGAGCGACAACGATCGTGCGCGTCACGCCGGACTCGGGCTCCGGGTCACGGCTTACCAGCCTATTCGGGCAAGGCGCCGGACTTCTTCGCGGTCCATGTCGCGATGTAGTCCATCAGGCCGGGGTTGAGGCAATCATAAGGTTCGAGCCCGATCGACTTCAGCTGTGATCGGATACCATCCATGCGGCTCGGATCGACACCGGATTCGATGATCGACGAGACAAAGGCGGTGAAGCCCGGAGGCGACCAGCCATCCTCCTGGAAGCGTTCCGGATGGATGAAGGACAGCCCCTTGAAAGCGTGGTCGCGCTCGACCGGGCCGTGCATGTGGACGCCGCAGCCGGTGCAGGCATGGCGCAGGATCAGCGCGCCCGGATCGACCACCTTCAGCTTGTCGCCGTTTTCGGTCACCGTCACGTCGTTTGTACCGGCAACCGCCACGATCGAGAACAGCGCGCCTTCCGGCTTCCAGCATTTGGTGCAGCCGCAGGCATGGTTGTGGGCGATCTGGCCCTTGACCTTCACCTTGACCGGATTGCTGGTGCAGGCGCAGACCAGCGTGCCGCCGGCAAAGTCGGGCTTTTCCCTAGGCAGGCCATTGTCGATTTTAGGGTGCAGTTTCTCCGGCATTTTTGTCTCCTCCCGTGTTGAACATGTGCATTTTCGGCCGCTGGCTGGTTAGCCGGCGGCTTTCTCCTCCTCAGTAAACCACCACGCTCCTGATCGACTTGCCTTCATGCATCAGGTCAAAGCCCTTGTTGATGTCCTCGAGCTTCAGCGTGTGGGTGATCATCGGATCGATCTCGATCTTGCCGGCCATGTACCAGTCGACGATCTTCGGCACGTCGGTGCGGCCGCGCGCGCCGCCGAAGGCGGTACCCATCCAGGTGCGGCCGGTGACCAGCTGGAACGGCCGCGTCGAGATCTCCTGGCCGGCGCCGGCAACGCCGATGATGACCGACTTGCCCCAGCCGCGATGCGACGCTTCGAGCGCCTGCCGCATGACTTTGGTGTTGCCGGTGCAGTCGAACGTGTAGTCGGCGCCGCCGATCTGGTCGGCGCCGCGCTTGGTCATGTTGACGAGATGAGCCACGACATCGCCGTCGATCTCCTTCGGATTGACGAAATGCGTCATGCCGAATTTCTCGCCCCATTCCTTCTTGTCGTTGTTCAGGTCGACGCCGATGATCATGTCGGCGCCGGCAAGGCGCAGGCCTTGGATGACGTTGAGGCCGATGCCGCCGAGGCCGAAGACGACCGCCGTCGCGCCTTGCTCGACCTTGGCCGTGTTGATCACAGCACCGATGCCGGTGGTGACGCCGCAGCCGATGTAGCAGATCTTGTCGAACGGGGCGTCGGCATTGACCTTGGCCACGGCGATCTCGGGCAGCACGGTGAAGTTGGAAAAGGTCGAGCAGCCCATGTAGTGGAACAGCCTGTCCTTGCCGATCGAGAAGCGCGAGGTGCCGTCCGGCATCAAACCCTGTCCCTGCGTGGCGCGGATGGCGGTGCACAGATTGGTCTTGCGCGACAGGCAGGACGGGCACTGCCGGCATTCCGGCGTATAGAGCGGGATGACATGGTCGCCCTTCCTGACCGAGGAGACGCCCTTGCCGACGTCGACGACGATGCCGGCGCCCTCATGGCCGAGGATCGCCGGAAACAGGCCTTCCGGGTCGGCGCCCGACAGCGTGAACTCGTCAGTGTGGCAGATGCCGGTTGCCTTGATCTCGACCAGCACCTCGCCATCGCGGGGACCTTCGAGGTCGACCTCCATGATCTGCAGCGGCTTTCCGGCGGCAACGGCGACAGCGGCGCGCGTTTTCATCAGGCAATCCTCCCAAGGCACTCTGCAATCCAGGTTAGATTTAACTTACCATTCAGCTCTGCGCTATGCACGAAGCGACGTTGTGACCCCGGATTTTCGTCAGCGCCCGCCGATTTGCATGCGGGATAGGCTCCGACTTTGCCTTGACCGGCCCCCTGAAGCCCATAAAACGGGAAGCCCGTAAAAGAAGGGCAGCCGAGGGACGAGGCCTGCATGTTCACAAAGATCCTGGTCGCCAACCGTGGCGAGATCGCCTGCCGCGTGATCAAGACGGCGCGCAAGATGGGCATCGCCACCGTCGCGGTCCATTCCGACGCCGACCGGGACGCCGTGCATGTCGAAATGGCCGACGAGGCGGTGCATATCGGGCCTTCGCCGGCTGCGCAAAGTTATCTGGTCGCGGAAAAGATCATCGCCGCCTGCAAGGCCACAGGAGCAGAGGCCGTGCATCCCGGCTACGGTTTCCTGTCCGAGCGGGCATCCTTCTGCGAAGCGCTGGAGCAGGAAGGCATCGTCTTCATCGGCCCGAAGCCCAAGGCCATCAAGGCGATGGGCGACAAGATCGAATCGAAGAAGTTCGCCAATGCGGCCAAGGTGTCGACGGTGCCCGGCTGGCTCGGCGTCGTCGAAAACGCCGCCCATGCCGAAAGAATAGCCTGCGAAATCGGCTATCCCGTGATGATCAAGGCTTCAGCCGGCGGCGGCGGCAAGGGCATGCGCATCGCCTGGAGCAAGGCAGAGGTGCGCGACGGCTTCGACCGGGCGCGGTCGGAGGCGAAAAGCTCGTTCGGCGATGACCGCGTCTTCATCGAAAAATTCATCGTCGATCCGCGCCATATCGAAATCCAGGTGCTCGCCGACGCGCATGGCAACACGCTCTATCTCGGCGAGCGCGAATGCTCGATCCAGCGCCGCAACCAGAAAGTCGTGGAGGAGGCGCCGTCGCCGTTCCTCGACGCCAAGACCCGCAAAGCCATGGGCGAGCAGTCGGTGGCCCTGGCCAAGGCCGTCGACTACCAGAGCGCCGGCACGGTCGAGTTCATCGTCGACAGCGACAAGAACTTCTATTTCCTGGAAATGAACACGCGGCTGCAGGTCGAGCATCCGGTGACGGAACTCGTCACCGGCATCGACTTGGTCGAGCAGATGATCCGCGTGGCGGCCGGCGAAAAGCTCGCCATCAAGCAGAGCGACGTCAAGCTGAACGGCTGGGCGGTGGAAAGCCGCCTCTATGCCGAAGATCCGTATCGCAACTTTCTGCCGTCGATCGGCAGGCTGACGAAATACCGGCCGCCGGAAGAGGGAAAATTCGGCGAAATCGTCATCCGCAACGATACCGGCGTTACCGAAGGCTCGGAAATCTCGATGTTCTACGACCCGATGGTCGCCAAGCTGTGCACCTGGGCGCCGACACGGCTGGCGGCAATCGACGCGATGTCGGAAGCGCTGGACAGTTTCGTCGTCGACGGCATCGAGCACAACGTACCGTTACTGGCGGCGCTGATGCAGCATCCGCGCTGGCGGGAAGGGCGGCTATCGACGGCGTTCATCGCCGAGGAATATCCCGACGGCTTCGCGCCCATTGTGCCGAACAGCGAAGAAAACGCGGTGCTGGCCGCGATCGCAACCGCGGTCGAACTGCTGCGCCGCGACCGGCTCGACCGGCTGGGCGGGCGGCTGGCGCCGCATTCGGGCGCCTTGAAACGCGATTGGGTGGTGAAGATCGGCCGGGATTATCTTTCGGTTGCCATCGTCGAAGGCATGATTTCCATTCCGATGGAGCTCGACCTCACAATCGACGGCGGCAAACCGCTGACGGTGGCATCCGACTGGCGGCCGGGCGATCTCATCTGGCGCGGCACGGTCGGCGGCCGCAAGGTCGCGGCGCAAGTCAGGCCGGTGCTGAACGGGTTCCGCATCGCCTGGAAAGGCATCTCGGTGACAGCCCGCGCCATGCTGCCGCGCACCGCCGAACTCGAAAGGCTGATGCCGGAAAAAGTGGCGCCGGATACCTCGAAGATGCTGCTATGCCCGATGCCCGGCCTCGTCGTGTCGATTGCCGTTGCCGAGGGGCAGGAGGTCAAGGCCGGCGAGACGCTGGCCGTGGTCGAGGCGATGAAGATGGAAAACGTGCTGCGCGCCGAGCGCGACCTCATCGTCTCGAAGCTCAACGCCAAGCCCGGCGACAGCCTTGCCGTCGATGCTGTGATCATGGAATTCGCGTGAGGTTGGACCCGCCCTCGACGCTCTGTCTGAAGTTGGCGGGACAGCGCGCCCCTCTGTCCTGCCGGACATCTCCCCCTCAAGTGTCCCTAAAGTGGGGAGATTGGCAGCTTCGGGGCCCAGCTCGCTCCTGCAACGTTGGAAATTGGCGAAAGCCGAGATGATGGCCAATCTCCCCCCTCATGGGGGAGATGTCCGGCAGGACAGAGGGGGGCGCGAAGGAACGCGACCTTGCAATTGGTTGGGCACGCTCAGTGGAGGAGGGACAAGGCGAGGCCGCGAGGAATTCGCATTTTTCCCCGTCGCGCCGTATTTTGTTCTTGCTTTGTGCCGGCAGCTATGCTACTAATTTGGGTATGGTGCTAATTGGCTCCAGCGACCCGCCCGCAGTGGCGGGTTTTTATTTGCAGCCTGACGTCGGCGGGACAGCGCCCCTCTCTGTCCTGCCGGACATCTCCCCCACGAGGGGGGAGATTGGCAGCTTCGGTGGCAGCGCCTTTCTGCCGGCGGAAGCGATTGCTAAGTTCACAAAGCTCCAATCACTACCGCTGGACTCGTGTTACCCGGTGCCGGACAATACAATACATCTTCATCGACTGAGTCCTTGTGAGGCGGCGCGAAAAAACCATGGCGGATGAAAGACTTCCACGCGATCCCTTGCTGCGCGAGGCCTATGCAAAGGCGTCGCGGGCGGAGGCGGCGGCGCGTCGATTCATTCATCTGCGCGTGCATTCGGCCTATTCGCTGCTCGAAGGTGCCTTGCAGCTCGGCAAGATCGTCGGCCATGCGGTGCAGGACGAATGCCCGGCAATCGCCGTCACCGACACCAACAATCTGTTCGGCGCGCTGGAATTCGCCCAGAAGGCGGTAAAGGATGGCATCCAGCCGATCATCGGCTGCCAGATCGACCTCGCCTTTTCCGGCGAGGCGAGCGACAGCCAGCGCGACCGCAGGCGGCAAGGACCGGAGATGCGGCCGGTCGTCCTGATCGCCGCAACCGAGGCCGGCTACGGCAATCTGGTCAGGCTGGTCAGCCGCGTCTACCTCGAGACACCGCCCGGCGAAGCGGTGCATCTGACGAGCGAGATGCTGCAGGGCCACACCGACGGATTGATCTGCCTTACGGGCGGGCCGCGCGGTCCGATCGGCACTGCCTTGAAACAGGATCGCCGCGAACTCGCCGAGACCCGGCTCTCGGCGCTCAAGAGCCTGTTCGGCGACCGGCTCTATGTCGAGCTTGAGCGCGTGTCCGGCTATGACCGCGCCATCGAGCAGTCGTCGGTCGATCTCGCCTACCGCCACGATCTGCCGCTGGTTGCCACCAACGAGGCGTTTTTCTTCTCTCGTGAAGACTATGAGGCGCATGACGCCCTGATCGCCATCGCCGAAGGTTCCGTGGTTGCGGCCGACAATCGCCGCCGCCTTTCGCCCGACCACTTCCTGAGAAGCCAGGCCGATATGGCGAGGCTGTTCGCCGACCTGCCGGAAGCAATCGACAACACCGTCGAGATCGCGCTGCGCTGCTCGTATTACCCGAAGACCCGCAATCCGATTCTGCCGCGCTTTGCCGGCCGCGATGTCGCCGACGCCGATGCTGCGGTCAAGGCGGAGGCGCAGGAGCTTGCCAGGCAGGCGCATGAAGGGCTAGAGGCGCGGCTGGCGGCGCACGGCCCGACGCCGGGCTACACGGTCGAGCAATATCGCGAAAGGCTGGATTTCGAGCTCGGCGTCATCGAGAAGATGAAATATCCGGGCTATTTCCTGATCGTTGCCGACTTCATCAAATGGGCCAAGGCACAAGGGATTCCGGTCGGCCCGGGCCGCGGTTCGGGCGCCGGCTCGCTGGTCGCCTATGCCACGACCATCACCGACATCGATCCACTGCGTTTTTCGCTGCTGTTCGAGCGCTTCCTCAATCCCGACCGCGTGTCTATGCCCGACTTCGACATCGACTTCTGCCAGGACCGGCGCGAGGAAGTCATCCGCTACGTCCAGCAGAAATACGGCCGCGACCAGGTTGGCCAGATCATCACCTTCGGCACGTTGCAGGCGCGCGCGGTGCTGCGCGACGTCGGCCGCGTGCTGCAGATGCCTTACGGGCAGGTCGACAAGCTGAGCAAGATGGTGCCGTCGAACCCGGCCAATCCGGTCAAGCTCGCCGACGCCATCGCCAACGAGCCGCGCTTTGCCGAAGAGGCGGAGCGTGAGCCGATCGTGCAGACGCTGCTCGATACGGCGCAGAAACTGGAAGGTCTTTATCGGCACGCCTCGACGCACGCCGCCGGCATCGTCATCGGCGACCGGCCGCTGTCGGAGCTGGTGCCGATGTACCGCGATCCGCGCTCGGACATGCCGGTCACGCAGTTCAACATGAAATATGTCGAGCAGGCCGGGCTGGTGAAATTCGACTTCCTTGGCCTGAAGACGCTGACGGTGCTGGACAGGGCCGTCAAGCTGATCCGCCGCCGCGGCATCGAGATCGATCTTGCCCACATTCCGCTCGACGACCCCGAAACCTACGCCATGCTGTCGCGCGGCGAGGTGGTCGGCGTGTTCCAGGTGGAAAGTGCCGGCATGCGCAAGGCGCTGATCGGCATGCGGCCCGACTGTATCGAGGACATTATCGCGCTGGTCGCGCTCTACCGGCCGGGGCCGATGGAGAACATACCGACCTACAACGCCAGAAAGCACGGCGAGGAGGAGATGGCGTCGATCCACCCGAAGATCGACCATCTCGTCAAGGAGACGCAAGGCGTCATCGTCTACCAGGAACAGGTGATGCAGATCGCGCAGGAGCTCTCCGGCTATTCGCTGGGCGAAGCCGATCTGCTGCGCCGCGCCATGGGCAAGAAGATCCGCGCCGAGATGGACAAGCAGCGCGAGCGCTTTGTTTCGGGCGCGGTCGAGCGCGGCGTCGGCAAGCCGCAAGCCGACTTCATCTTCGACCTGCTGGCAAAGTTTGCCGACTACGGTTTCAACAAATCGCATGCCGCCGCCTATGCCGTCGTCTCCTACCAGACCGCCTATCTGAAGGCGCATTACCCCGTCGAATTCCTGGCGGCATCGATGACGCTCGACATGGGCAATACGGACAAGCTCGCCGATTTCCGCCAGGATGCGCTGCGCCTCGGCATCGAGGTGGTGGCGCCGTCGGTCATGACGTCGTTCCGGGATTTCGAGGTCGGCGAGAACCGCATCTTCTATTCGCTGGCCGCGCTCAAGGGCGTCGGCGATGCGGCGGTCGAGCACATCGTCGCCACGCGCGGCGAAAAACCCTTCAAGAGCCTCGCCGATTTCTGTGAAAGGGTCGATCCGAAGATCGTCGGCAAGCGCGTCTTCGAAAGCCTGATCATGGCCGGCGCGCTCGACTGCTTCGGTCATGACCGCGCGGCGATG
Source organism: Mesorhizobium sp. M1365 (assembly GCF_040317865.1). Classification (NCBI taxonomy): domain Bacteria; kingdom Pseudomonadati; phylum Pseudomonadota; class Alphaproteobacteria; order Hyphomicrobiales; family Phyllobacteriaceae; genus Mesorhizobium; species Mesorhizobium sp. M1365. The sequence continues at coordinate 167,317 of NZ_JAMYLG010000008.1, read as the reverse complement.
ATGGCCGGCGTCGAGCGGATGATGGGGCTGGCGTCGCTGGCGCAGCAGAATGCCGTCACCGGCCAGCATGACATCTTTGGCGCCTCGCTCGGCGCACAGTCGCAGGCGCTCAACTTGCCGGCGACCGATCCCTGGCTCGCCGCCGACCGCCTGCACCGTGAATTCCAGGTGGTCGGGTTCTATCTCTCGGCGCATCCGCTCGACGAATACAAGGCGGCGCTGCAGAAAATGCGGGTGCAGACCTGGGGCGAGTTTTCGGCCGCCGTCAAACGCGGTGCTGCCGCCGGCCGGCTCGCCGGCACGGTGACCACCAAGCAGGAGCGCAAGACGCGCACCGGCAACAAGATGGGTGTCGTGCAGTTCTCCGACACCTCCGGCCAGTATGAAGCGGTGCTGTTTTCCGAGGGGCTGGCGCAATACCGCGACCTGCTCGAACCCGGCCGCTCGGTGGTGATCACCGTTTCGGCCGAGGACAGGCCTGAAGGCGTCAATCTGCGCATCCAGACCGTGCAGTCGTTGGAGGAAGAGGCAAGCCGTATCCAGAAAGCGTTGCGCATCTTCGTCAGAAATGACGCACCGGCATCGACAATCCAATCGCAGCTTGGCCAGCGTGGCGACAGTCAGGTGAGCATCATCGTCATCAAGGAAGGCGGCGAGGGCGAGGTCGAGATCGAGTTGCCCAACCGCTACCGCGTATCGCCGCAGATCGCGTCGGCGATGCGGGCGGTGCCGGGCGTGGTCGAGGTGGAACTGGTCTAAGAGTTAGCGCACGCTTATGAAGCGGCGATCTCCGCCGGTTGCGGTGCTCTCCGCTGCAGATTGAGCAGATTGCCGAGCAGGATCAGCAGGGCGCCACCGGCGGTGAAGGCGTCGATCTGCTCGTGATAGAGCAGCCATCCGATCACCGCCGACAGCGGCACGCGCAAAAAGTCCATTGGCGAGATGACCGTCGCATCGGCATAGACAAGTGCGCGGGCCATGCAGAAATGCGACGACATGCCGGTGAAGGCGATGAGCAGGATCCACGGCCAGAGCTCAAGCGGCGGGTTGCGCCATTCGTAAAGCGCCGGGACGAGGCCAAGCAGCGACTGGATGATCAACATCCAGAAGATGATGCGCACGACGCTGTCCGTCCGCGTCAGCGACTTGACGAGGACCACCGAGACGCCGAAGCAGACCGCGGCTCCCAGCACGATGACATGTCCCGGATTGACCGCGCCGACGCCCGGACGCACGATGATCACAACGCCGATCAGCCCGAGCACGATTGCCGCCAGCCGTGGCCGGGAGAGCCTTTCGCCGAGGAAAGCGACGGCCAGCAAAGCGGTCCAGATCGGCGTCGTGAATTCAATCGAGATCAGTACCGCAAGCGGGATCAGCGTCAGGGCGTAGAGCCAGGCAGCCTGGCCGGTATAGTGGACGACGTTGCGGGCGATATGAGCCAGCGGGCGTCCGGTGCGCATCGCCGCAAAACCGCCTGACATCATGACCAGCGGCAACAGGATGAAAAAGCCGATCACCGAGCGCAGCTCGAGCACCTGGAAGACGTTTAGTTCGGCCGTCGTGGCACGGCCGGCCACCGACATCGCCAGGAACGAGGCGATCGACAGCGCCATCCAGAACGCGGCCTTGGGGATCGAGGGTGCGGGTGCCATGCGGCTATGTCGCAAGCCGGAGCGCTCATCGCAACCGCTAGCCGACGCATTCGACTGGGCCAGCCGTGCAGCGTTGCAAACAGTGATGTTGAAGCCGGAACCCGCCGCTGAGGGAAGCGTTGGTCCCTCAGTGTTTGCGTGCTGTGTTTTGGATACCAACGAGGAGCGGTCCGATGAAATCACTTGCACGATTTGTACTTGCCGGCTGCCTGACGGCCGGGGCCGGGGCCGGGGCAGCGCATGCCGACGATCCGGATTTTCTTAGCTCATTCCAGGGGAATTTCGCCGGCAAAGGCATCGTCAAGGTGACCACCGATGCGCCGACGGTGAATGTCTCCTGTCATTTCAATTCCGACGCAACGTCGAGCTCGCTATCGCTCGACGGCAGCTGCCGCGGTCTTATCGTGGTAACGCGCGCCATCAGCGCCGATCTCAAATCGAGCGGGACGAAATACACCGGCACCTATGTCGGATCGCGCACCGGGCCGGCGCAATTGAGCGGCAGCCGCTCCGGCAACGCAATCAATCTCGGCATCCGTTGGGCCAAGGAGGTCAATGGCGATCGCAAGGCGCAAATGACGGTCGAGAAGAACGGCGAGAATGGCATGCGGCTGATCGTCGTCGATACCGATCCGAAAACCGGGAAGAGTGTGGTGACCACCCGGATCGATCTGCAGCGCACGTGACTGGGGCAAGTTGATATTCAGGTGAGGCCGGCCTGCGAAAGGCGGTTTCCTGCGCATCCAGTGCTCACGTATTCACAAGTGCGCTCCGCTCCGGTTCTCGGAAACCACCCTTCTCGACTCGGCCTGACCTGAATCTCAAACATGCCGGTATCATTCCTCGACCGGTTCGGGCGGATGGGCATCGCGGCCCTTGCCGAAGGTATAGCCGGTTTCCACCGCCCTGCGGCCGAACTTGCCGCGCAGCGTGTCGATGGCGCCTTCGGCCATGGCGCGCTTGCGTGACTGGACGTCGACCAGATCGGGCGGGTCCGCCCGGTCATCGTCGGAGAGATCGCTGACGCCAATGCCGAGCAGCCGGTATTTCGTGCCATCCGCTTCCTTGCGCAGCAGCTCGAGCCCGGTCTGAAAGATGCGGTCGGCCAGCCGGGTCGGATCGCCGAGCTGGCGATTGCGCGTGCGGATCTTGAAATCCTGGGTCTTCAGCTTGAGGACGACGGTGCGTCCGGCAATGCCGGATTTCTTCAGCCGGGCCGAGACTTTTTCCGACAGCGCCCTCAGCACCGAAACCAGTTCGTCGACGGAGGCGATGTCGGTATCGAAAGTGGTTTCCGCCGAGACGCTTTTCGCGTCCTGGTCGGGAACGACGCGACGGTCGTCCTCGCCGCGCGAAAGCCGGTAGAGCCGGTCGCCCATGACGCCGTAGCGGCGCATCAGATCGCCACGTTCCATGCGCTGCAACTGGCCGATGGTGCGGATGCCGTCGCGCTCGAGGGTGGCGGCAAAGGCCTTGCCGACCCCCCAGATCAGCGTCACCGGCTGCTCGGCCAGGAAGCCGATAGCCTCGGCCTCGCCGATCACCGAAAAGCCGCGCGGCTTGCGGAAGTCCGATGCCACCTTGGCCAGGAACTTGCAGTAGGAAAGACCGGCCGAAACGGTGATGCCGATCTCCTTTTCCACGCCGAGTGCGAAGCGCGCCAGCACCACCGCAGGCGGCAGGCCATGCAGGCGCTCGGTGCCGGCGAGGTCGAGAAAGGCCTCGTCGATCGAGAGCGGCTCGACCAGCGGCGTCAGCGCCTGCATCATAGCGCGCACCTCACGGCCGACGCGGACGTATTTTTCCATGTCCGGCGGCAGGACCACCGCTTCCGGACAGGCTTCGAGCGCCTTGAACATCGGCATTGCCGAGCGCACGCCGTGGATGCGGGCAATGTAGCATGCGGTAGAGACGACGCCGCGCTTGCCGCCGCCGATGATCAATGGCCGGTCCTTCAACGCCGGGTTGTCGCGCTTTTCGACCGCCGCGTAGAACGCGTCGCAATCGATATGCGCAAGGCGCAGCCGGTAGAGCTCCGGATGGCGGGCGAGCCGTGGACTGCCGCAGCGCTCGCAACGGCGTGCCTCGCTGCACTGAAAACTCAGGCAGTCGCGGCAAAAACCGTGTTCGGAATTGTTGACAGGGGCCGCCATCGCTGCGAACATAAAGAGAACAAATGCAATGGTACGTCAGGACGGATGCCACGACAAGGCGGTGGGCCGGGAGAGAGCTCATGAATACGACCATAGCGCCGCTAGTGCCCGAGCTTTGGGCGGATTTCGAAGATCTTTTCGGTAGGCAAGGCGCCTGCTACGGCTGCTGGTGCACACATTTCCGGCTGTCGCCCGCAGCACGCCGCGCGAGCAACCGGGAGCGCAACAAGGACCACATCAAGGCGCGGATCGAGGCCGGGCCGCCGCCCGGCCTGCTGGCTTTCGAGGGTGGCCAGGCGGTCGGCTGGATGCAGATCGGCCCGCGTGCGGACGTGCCCGAATGGAACAACCAGGGCAGGGGGTCGGCGCCGATCGACCCCGCCGACGCCAGCGATCTGGGCGTCTGGGCGATCTCCTGCTTCTTCATCCACACCAAAGCACGCGGCAAGGGCCTGTCGCACCGCCTGGTCCAAGGCGGCATCGAGTTCGCCCGCGAGAACGGCGCGCGGCTGATCGAGGCCTGCCCGATCGACCTGTCGAAGGATTCGCGCTCGATCGGGCTGTTCGTCGGCTCGTCGCGGGTCTTCGACAAGGCCGGGTTCCAGCGATTGGTCGAACGTAAGCCAGGCCGACCGCTGGTGCGGCTGGTGCTTTAGCCGGATGCGCTTTTGGCCTACAGTCGGCGTCTTGCCGCTGTAACGCTGTTTCACTAACACAAGCAATGATTTGGCCCGAGACAACGGAGAATCGACGTGAAGCGTGTATTGCCACTTGTTCTCGCCGTCGCGTTTAGCGCGCCCGCTTTCGCCCAGACCGTCGACAGCCAAGGCGCGAAGAAGCTTACCGATGATCTGGCACATTATTTCGGCAGGCAGGGTTTCGATATCGGGCTGGTGAAAATCACTGCCGACGGCGATGCGTACAAACTCGCCGTCGATTTCAAGCCGCTCGTCGCTTTGCTGTCGAAACAGGATTCCTTCAAGTTCGACGTCACGCCTTACGACATGCGGGTCAAGCCGCGCCAGGACGGGCAGTGGGACGTGTCGGCGGATACGTCGCTGACCGGATCGTTCGATTTCAAGGGGCCTCAAGGGCCGCAGCACATCGACTTTTCGGTGTCGAACAACAAGTTCACCGGTGTATATGATCCGGCCCTGGTGGCCTTCGTCAGCGCCACGGGGTCAATGGACGCTATGACGATGAAAACCCGGGAGCCGAAGCAAGAGGCCGATGTCTCTGCCGGTGCCGGCACCGCCACGCTAAATTCGACGAAATCGGCGAACGGCGGCATCGATTTCACTGTCGCGGAAAAGATCTTGAATTTTGCTGAAGTCCTCAAAATCAACGATCCCGAGCGAGGGTTGAATTTCCCGGTCACCCTCAATGCGCCGGAACTTTCGGTGCATGCAAACGGCAAGGGTGTTCGGACAAAGCCGTTGATGGATCTGCTTGCTTTTGCCGTCGCTAATGAAGACGAGGCGAAACTGAAAGTAAATCAGGCGGAACTTAAGTCACGTCTTCTTGCGGCGTTGCCTGTCTGGGAAAGAATCGACGGAACGTACGCCTTCAAGGATTTCGCAATTGAGAGCCCAGTCGGCAAGTGGGGTGCGAAGCAGTTGGATTTGGCTAGTGGCATGGATGGCGTCTCCCAGAACGGCAAAATCAACTATGGGATCAAGGCCTCCGGTCTGACGATCCCCCGGCAATTGCTGCCCGCCTGGACTGGTCCACTGGTGCCGACGGATATCGACCTCAACTTCGGCGGTGCCAATATCGATCTCGACACGATGGCGAAGAAGGCGATCGAAGCCTTTGATCTCAATAAGAATCCGCCGTTGCCGGGGGAATTCGGCAAGGCTTTGGTCGCCGATTTCAAGGCCAAGAAACCCAAAGTAATCCTCGGCCACTCGACCGTGAAGAATGGCGACGTCGAAGTCGCCATAGAAGGCGAGATGACTTTCCCGGGCGGCGAAAAGCCTGATGCGACCGTGACCGTCGCTGTGGCCGGCTACGACAGGATCGTCGATGCCTTGAAGGAAGGCGCCAAGAGCGATGAGCAGATGGCGCAGGCCTTCCCCTTTGCGCTGGCCGTCAAAGGTTTTGGCAAGACGATGCCGGATGGCCGGCTGGAATGGGTGATCAACACCAAGGCCGATGGGTCCGTTGCGGTCAACGGCGCCATGCTGAAGGGGCCGGATGAAGTCCAGGACGACAGCGCCGGCCAGGATGACAACTCGGGCGATGATGGCGCGAATGGAACGGACAATTCGACCGGGGGCGAGGATTCGGACGGCGGCGACAATGGCGGGGCAGGACCGAAGCTGCAGCCCTGAGCGCTCGCATTAAAGCCCCAGAGCGCTCGCGATCTTCGGCGCGGCGTCGCGCCAGTCTTCGACGACTCTGACGCCGTCCGGCGGCGGCGGCAGGAAAGCGCGCAGCGAATTGTCGGCCATCAGATGGAAGAGATACGCATCGGCGACCGAGTTCTGCACCGACACAAGATTGGACGGCTGATCGTCGACGAAAGCGACCGGGCGGCCCTTGTTGCCGCGCAATTTGGCCACCGCCGGTCCCTTGGCCATTTCGGTGGTCAAAAGCGGGTAGGGCAATCCGAGCGCGTCGAGATGCGCACGGCGCACCACGCGGTGCTTGTGCGGCATGGCGGTTAGCAGAACGATCTCGGCGCTGTCGCTAAGCGCTGCAAGAGCATCCTCGGCACCGTCGGTGATGCTTTGCCAATCGGCCTGGGCGTCAAAGAATTCCCCCAGAAGTGCCGTAACCTCGGGCTGTTCGATCAAACGGCCGCTCGCCGTTTCGGTGATGTTGCCGGTGAGGCGGAAGGAAGCCAGCGTCAGGCCGAAGCCGCGCGATTTGAGGAAATGCGGAAACGGCCGGATGAATTCGAGCACGACGTCGTCGACGTCGAGCACCAGCAGCGGCCGGTCGTCGTCGGCCAGCTCCTCGATCTGCCGCGCCGTCTCGGGATCGTCGCTCATACCGAATGCTCATGATTGTCGTCGCCGAGCGGCAGCGCCCGCAATGCCTTGCCGACTGCGGCCGGCGGCGTCCCGGTCTCCTCGGAAAAACGCATCAGCGTCGGCTCGTGGGCAAGGATGAACTGCAGCACGCCGGCCAGGAATCCAGGCTCGCCCGCCGCCCGGCGGATGGAATGGGCTTCGATGCCGGTGATCGCCAGGAAGCGGGGCAGAAGTTCCGGATCGGCGGCGACGAAGCCCAACGCCTTTACGGCAATGGTTTCCGCTTCCTCGCGCATTGACGCTGCGTTTGCCATCGCTACCTTCCTTCATGGGCGGAATCGTTATGTTTTCGCAGTAGTGGCAAGTGTCGCCGGCAGCAAGCTCGCCCACCTGGAATCCGAACGCTTTTAGGGCGGCCGGTTTGCGTTTCGTCAATCATATTGCCGTATAGTGGGAACAGGTTTGGTGCGTGCCGACAAGGGGCGCATGACGGCACCCTTCGAGTGGAAGGTCAGCCGGGACGGGAAATCGATGCCAAAGAAGGTTATGATCGTCGAAGACAACGAGCTCAACATGAAGCTCTTTCGCGACCTCATCGAAGCGAGCGGCTACGAGACGGTGCGCACACGCAACGGCCTGGAAGCGCTGGATCTGGCGCGGCAGCACAGGCCGGACCTCATCCTGATGGACATCCAGCTGCCGGAAGTGTCGGGCCTCGAGGTCACCAAATGGCTGAAGGAGGACGATGATCTCCACGTCATCCCGGTCATCGCCGTCACCGCCTTCGCGATGAAGGGGGACGAGGAGCGCATTCGCCAGGGCGGCTGCGAGGCATATATCTCCAAGCCGATCTCGGTGCCGCGTTTCATCGAAACCATCAAATCCTACCTGGGCGATGCCTGATGTACCTTCTCAGCCGAGCCGGAGCTTTGTGAAATGACCGCGCGGATCCTCGTCGTCGACGACATCCCAGCCAATGTCAGGCTGCTGGAGGTTCGGCTGCTCGCCGAATATTTCGAGGTCCTGACCGCCACCAACGGGCCGGACGCGATCGAGATCTGCGAGAACGGCAAGGTCGACGTCGTGCTGCTCGACGTGATGATGCCCGATATGGACGGGTTCGAGGTCTGCCGGCGGCTGAAGGGCGACCCGGCGACATCGCACATCCCTGTCGTGATGATCACCGCGCTCGACCAGGTTTCGGACCGGGTGCGCGGCCTCGAGGCCGGCGCCGACGATTTTTTGACCAAGCCGGTCAACGATCTGCAGTTGATGACGCGCGTCAAGAGCCTGGTCAGGCTGAAATCGCTGACCGACGAGCTGCGGCTGCGCGCCTCGACGACACGCAATATCGGCATCGAGGAGCTTTTGAGCCGCAACTTCGCTACCGACGATGCGGTGCCGAAGGTGCTGCTGGTCGACGAGCGCAAATCCTCGTTCGAGCGCATCCAGAAGATGCTGCGCGGCAGTGCCGATCTCGACGTCGCCAACGATCCGCATGCAGGCTTCTTCCAGGCCGCCGAGCAGCCGTATGAATGCGTGATGATCTCGACGGCCTTCGCCGATTTCGACCCGCTGAGGCTCTGCTCGCAATTGCGCTCGCTCGATCGCACCCGTTTCCTGCCGATCATCCTTCTGGCGGACGAGGGCGAGGAGGGGCGTATCATCCGCGGCCTCGAACTCGGCATCAATGATTATCTGATGCGGCCGATCGACCAGCAGGAGCTGACCGCGCGGCTGCGTACGCAGGTGCGCCGCAAGCGCTACAACGACCAGCTTCGCGCCAGCGTCACCCAGACCATCGAGATGGCGGTGACCGATGCCCTGACCGGCCTGCACAACCGGCGCTATCTCGACAGCCATCTGCAGACGCTGTTCGACCGCGCCGTGGCACGGCGCCGGCCGCTGTCGGTGATGATCACCGATCTGGACCGCTTCAAGAGCATCAATGACGCGCATGGCCATGACGGCGGCGACGACGTGCTGCGCGAATTCGCGCGGCGGCTGCGCAAGAATGTGCGCGGCATCGACCTAGCCTGCCGCTTCGGCGGCGAGGAGTTCGTCGTGGTGATGCCGGACACCGACGGCGCGGTGGCCGAAAAGGTCGCCGAGCGCATTCGCGCCGAAATCGCCCAACTGCCGTTTCCCGTCGGCGCCGAAGGCAAAGCCGTCGAAGTCACCGTCAGCGTCGGCGTTTCGTCGGTGCTGAAAGGGGTGGACACGGTCTCCGCGCTAATGAAACGCGCCGACCTTGCGCTCTACGAAGCCAAGAGCGGCGGCCGCAATCGCGTCGTCGCCAAGGCGGCTTAGCACCGAACACCAATTGCCGGGTCAACGCGACAAGGTTACGAATTTACCTTAATCCAAGCGATTTGCGAGGCTTGGTTAAGAAACGGTTGATTTCCATAAGTTGTTGCGCAAATGTGCAGCCCTTAGACGTAACCGGCACGAGGCTAGATCGCCGGTTCGACCCGAAGAATACCCCATGATGCTCAGGTCCGCCGCATCTCCTGGGTCCGTGGGGTCGGCCGGCCGGCGCTGGCACATAGTGGCCTCCTCGTACCGCTGCCAAACGCCGGCCGGCCCCCAATTTTCAGAACACATCAGGATTCTACGCCAAGACCCGGAAAACGCTTGGTTTTTGTTGCGGCAGCGACAGCGCCCTTTGAAATAGCCGGCTGGGCAGGGCGTATGCGCCCGCAGTCGATTGACAGGCCCCTGTCTTCTATGCAGAAATTGGTTGGACCATTGAGCCATTTGGTGACCCGTTGGCATGACCGAATTCGGCCTTTCCCCCATACAGGCAACTGCTCGTGACGACGCGGTGCTCAAGGCGCTGGCCGGCTTTGTGATGCGGGAAGCTCTCGGGCCCGGCCAGAGACTGCCGACCGAACGAATCCTTGCCGAGCGCCTCAAGGTGAGCCGCAACACCGTGCGCGAGGCGTTGACGCGGTGGGAAGGGCTCGGCCTGGTCGAACGGCGCCAAGGCAGCGGCACCTATCTCAAGGGAGTGGTCTCGCTGGACATGCTGCACATGCCGCTGACGCTGGCCGGCGGCAATGATTTCACCAGCCTGATGCAGACGCTGGAAATCCGCCGGGCGCTGGAAGCGGAAGCCGCCGCCCTGTGCGCCGTCCGCGCGGGCCAGGCAGATCTCGTCGAGATCGGGCGCAAGCTCGACATTATGGAGCAGGCCTTCCACACCCGCGCCGGGATGTCGGCGGAGGAGGACTGGGAATTCCACCAGTCGATCTACCGCAGTTCCGGCAATCCGCTGTTCGAGCAGATCATCGCCGCCATGCACGAACTGTTCCATCGTTTCTGGGAGCATCCGCTCGGCGTTCGTGATTTCGGCCACGCCAGCTTTCCTTACCACCGCACCATCTACGAACGCATTGCCGCGCACGATCCGGAGGGGGCCCGGGCCGAGGCGCTCAAGCTGATCGCCACCGTCGAGGACGATCTGAAGCGCGGCGCGGCCAAACTCGAACTTTCAGGCCAGAAATGAGCGATCATCCCGCCGGTTTCGAAAACGACTATCTCGCCGAGGCAGCGACGCTTCTCGCCCATGACGAGCCTTTCCCCGGCGGCGCGGTGGTCCCGCCGATCTACCAGACTTCGCTCTTCACCTTCGCCAACTATTCCGAGATGGCCGACACATTCGCCGGCAGGCGACGTCAGCCGATCTATTCGCGCGGCGACAACCCGACGGTCATGGAGTTCGAGGCGCGTGTCGCCGCTCTCGAAGGCGCGGAGGCCGCGCGCGGCTTTTCCAGCGGCATGGCGGCGATCAGCGCCACGGTGCTTGCTTTCGTCGGCGCCGGTGAGCGCATGGTTGTCGTGCGCAATTGCTACGGCGATGCCTACCGGCTGTTCGAACGGCTTTTGCCACGGCTCAACATCAAGGTCGACTATGTCGACGGTGCCGATCCGGACGCGGTCGCGGCAGCACTTCCCGGCGCCAAGCTGCTCTACCTGGAAAGCCCGACGTCGATGATGTTCGAGCTCCAGGACATAACCCAGCTCGCGCGGCTGGCCAAAGAGCAGGGCATCATCACCTCGATCGACAATTCCTGGGCGACGCCGGTGTTCCAGAAGCCGATTTCGCACGGTGTCGACCTGGTGCTGCATTCGGCCTCGAAATATCTCGGCGGCCACAGCGACACCGTCGCCGGTGTGGTGGCCGGTTCGGCCGCCCATATCCGACATATCAACGAGCAGACCTATTCCTATCTCGGCGGCAAACTTTCGCCTTTCGAGGCCTGGCTGTTGCTGCGTGGCCTGCGCACATTGCCGCTGCGGTTGCCGCACCACATGAAGAGCGGGCTGACCATCGCCGAACGGCTGAAAGCGCATGACCATGTCGAGCGGGTCAACCACCCGGCCTATTCCAACCATCCAGGCAAGGCGACGCTTGCCGGCTATGCCGGGCTGTTCTCGTTCGAAGTGACGGAAGACGTCGACATCCCGGCTTTCGTCGATGCGCTGAAACTCTTTCGCATCGGCGTCAGCTGGGGCGGCCATGAGAGCCTGGTCGTTCCGGCAAAGGCCTCGCTCGAGCAGACTCCGGGCCTGAATTCGATGGCGCGCTTCGGCGTCAGCCCACGAACCATCCGCTTCAGTGTCGGATTGGAAAGTGTCGAAGACTTGTGGGCGGATGTTGCCCGGGCCTTCGACAGAGCAAAAAGATAAAGGAGCCGTTCAAAATGGGAGTGCTGAACATGAAAAAACTGAGCATCCTTCTTGGTGCCGTCTTGGGTCTGGCGATTTCCGCTGGCAGCGTGCTGGCCGATTCCACGGTCAAGATGGTCGAGGTCATCACCAGCCCGCCGCGTACCGAATTCCTCAAGAAGCAGATCGCCGAATTCGAGGCGGCCAATCCGGGTGTCAAGGTCGAGCTGGTATCGCTGCCCTGGGGCCAGGCGTTCGAGAAGTTCCTCACCATGGTGCAGGCCGGCGACACGCCCGACATCGTCGAGATGCCGGAGCGCTGGATGGGCCTCTATGCGACCAACGGCCAGCTCGAGGATCTCGGGCCATACATGGCCAAATGGGACGATGCCAAAACGCTTGGCGAGCGTGCCAAGCAGTTCGGCTCGACGGTCGATAACAAGCAGTACATGATCCCTTACGGCTATTACCTGAACGCGCTGTTCTGGAACAAGAAGCTGTTCAAGGAGGCCGGTCTGGACGGTCCGCCGGCGACGCTCGATGAATTCGTCGAGGACTCCAAAAAAATCTCGGCGATACCGGGCAAATATGGCTACTGCCTGCGCGGCGGCCCGGGCGCCTTCAACGGCATGCATATGTTCATGAACATCGCAGCCGGCAAGGGCGGCTATTTCAACGAGGACGGCACCTCGACCATCAATGAGGAAGGCTCGGTCAAGGGCCTGCAGATGCTCGCCGACATGTACAAGAACGGCCTGGCGCCGAAAGATGCGGTGAGCTGGGGTTTTAACGAGACCGTCACCGGGTTCTACAGCGGCACCTGCGCCATGCTGAACCAGGATCCCGACGCGCTGCTCGGCATCGCCGACAAGATGAGCGCCGACGATTTCGCCGTGGCGCCGATGCCGGTCGGACCGAGCGGCAAATCCTATCCGACGCTCGGTTATGCCGGCTGGGCGATGTTCGCCAATTCCCAGCACAAGGACGATGCATGGAAGCTGATGGCGACGCTGTTGTCGCCCAAGGACAATCTGGAATGGGCAAAGGAAGTCGGCGTCATTCCAATCCACAACGGCGCCGACCAGGACGCCCACTTCAGGACCGAGCAGTTCAAAGGCTGGTTCGAGGAACTGAACAACGGCGACAAATACGAGATGGTGACGCCGCCGACTCACCTGGAAAACCTTGGCAATTTCGTAGACCAGGTGGCGATCAAGAATTTTCAGGAAGTGCTGCTTGGCCAGAAAGCGGCCAAGGACGTGGCTGACGAATGGGCCAAGTTCCTGACCAAAGAACAGCAGGACTGGCTGGCCAAGAACAAGAAATAGCTCTTCTTCCTTCTCCCGTTCACGGGGAGAAGGTGTCACGAAGTGACGGATGAGGGCGGCGCCAACCCGTCGTGGCTCGTGTTGCCTCTCATCTGCCTGCCCGTCCTCCGCAGCAGCTGCGCTGCAGCTGCGGAGGGTGGACCGGCATCTCCCCGTAAACGGGGAAGGCGCTGTCGCCAGCCCGTGCTTACCCAGGAGACGATCCAGTACCAATGACCTATGCCGTGTCCGAAATCCGATCCGCCGGCAGGCCGCGAAAGAAGCGGCTATCCCATGCCGTGATCGAGCCTTGGCTCTATCTCAGCCCGGCGATCGCGCTGCTGGTCGTCGTGCTCCTGGTGCCGCTGGTTATCGGTGTCGGCTACTCGTTCCGCAAATTCTCCGCTTTCAAATCCGAATATGTCTGGCTTGGGCAGTATCAGGCGATGCTGTCGGATCCTGTGCTCGGGCAGGCGCTCGTCAACACGCTATGGTGGACGGCAGCCAGCCTGTTCTTCCAATTTTTCCTTGGACTTGGCCTGGCGCTGCTGCTCGATACGCCGTTCCGGGGCAGAAAGATCGTGCAGGCCGTGGTGTTCCTGCCTTGGGCGGTACCGTCCTTCCTCTCGGGCCTGACCTGGGCCTGGCTGTTCAACCCGATCATCGGGCCGCTGCCGCATTGGCTCTACGCCTTGGGGCTGAAAGCCGAGCCAACCAACGTGCTCTCCGATCCCTCGACAGCCATGTGGGGGCCGATCGTCGCCAATGTCTGGTTCGGCATTCCCTTTTTTGCCATCACCCTTTTGGCGGCGTTGAAGTCGATCCCGTCAGAACTGCATGAGGCGGCGGCGATCGACGGCGCCTCGCCGTGGCAGCGCTTCACCAAGGTGACGCTGCCGTTCCTGGCGCCGACCATCGTCATTACCGTCATGCTGCGCACGATATGGATCGCCACATTCGCCGACCTGATCTTCGTCATGACCGAAGGCGGGCCTGCCGGTTCGACCGCCACAGTGCCGGTCTATATCTATGTCAGCGCGTTCAAGTCGCTGGACAAAGGCTATGCCTCCGCAGTGGCGGTCCTGCTGCTTGTGCTGCTCATCGTCTACGCGGTTGCGCTTATCGGCATCCGCCGTTCGCTGGTGAGGCACGTCTGATGATTGCCGGACGCTCCGCTTCCTCGCGCGTCCTCGGCGGTATCGGCCTTTACGGCGCCATCGCCGCCTATATGGCCTTCGCGTTGTTCCCGATCTTCTGGACGTTGAAGATCTCGGTTACGCCGGAGCGGCTGCTCTATTCCGAAGGCATCACTTTCTGGCCGTCGCAAGCGACGCTGCAGAACTTCGTCACCGTGCTCGAAGCCACCGATTTCCCGCGCTACTTCCTGAACAGCGTTATCGTTTCGGTGTCGACGGCAGCCTTCGTAACGGTCATTGCCACGCTGGCCGGCTACGCCATGTCGCGATTTTCCTTCCGCGGCAAGGCGACCCTGGCCATCCTGCTTTTGCTCACCCAGACTTTTCCGCTGGTGATGGTCATTCCGCCGATCTACCGCATCATGGGGCAGATCGGCCTCATCAACAGCCTGACCGGCCTCGTCATCATCTACACCGCGTTCAATACGGCCTTTGCGACCTTCCTGATGCAATCTTTCTTCGACGGCATCCCGCGAGACCTGGAAGAGGCAGCGATGATCGACGGCTGCACGCGCCTGCAGGCGATGCGCAAGGTGATCGTGCCGCTGACGCTGCCCGGCATGGGCGCGACGCTCGGCTTCGTCTTTACCGCCGCCTGGAGCGAGTTGCTGTTTGCGCTGATGCTGATTTCCAGCGACGACCAGAAGACCTTCGCGGTCGGCCTGCTCACCTATATCGGCAAATTCGCGGTCGACTGGGGACAGATGATGGCGGCTTCCATCCTGGCGCTGATCCCGGTCTGCGTCTTCTTTGCCTTCCTGCAACGCTACCTCGTCACCGGCCTTACCGCCGGCGCCGTCAAGGGATAGATCGATGGCCTCCGTTACACTCGACAAAGTCCGCAAAGACTATGGAGCGGTGCGCGTTCTGCACGCAGTCGATCTCGAAATCGCCGACGGCGAGTTCGTCGTTCTGGTCGGTCCGTCCGGCTGCGGGAAGTCGACACTGCTGCGTATGATCGCCGGGCTGGAGGAGGTCTCCGACGGCGAAATCCATATTGGTGAGCGCCTGGTCAACGATATTGCGCCAAAGGACCGCGACATTGCCATGGTATTCCAGTCCTACGCGCTCTATCCGCACATGGACGTGTCGAAGAACATGGGCTTCAGCCTGATGCTGAGAAAGGCCGGGAAGCCGGCGATCGATGCAAGGGTGGACAGTGCCGCCAAGCGGCTCGGGCTCGATGCGCTTCTGCAGCGCCTGCCTCGGCAATTGTCCGGCGGCCAGCGTCAGCGCGTCGCCATGGGCCGTGCCATCGTACGCGACCCGAAGGTCTTTCTCTTCGACGAGCCGCTTTCGAACCTCGATGCCAAGCTGCGCGTTCACATGCGTGCCGAGATCAAGGCGCTGCACCAGCAATTGAAGACCACTTCAGTCTATGTCACCCACGACCAGACCGAAGCGATGACAATGGCCGACCGCATCGTCGTCATGCATGACGGCCTCGTCCAGCAGGTCGGTGTGCCGCTCGATCTGTACGACCGGCCGGTCAACATGTTCGTCGCCGGGTTCATCGGCTCGCCCGGCATGAATTTTCTGTCTGCCGTGGTTGAAAAGGGCGCCAAGCCGGATGCCATCCTGGCCGACGGCCAGAAGCTGAGGCTGCCGGACGGCCTGCCGCTCAGGGATGGCGATGCGATCACCGTCGGCTTGCGGCCCGAGCATATCCGGCTCGCCGACAATGGCGCGCTGAAGGGCGAGGTGGGTGTCGTGGAGCCGCTCGGCCTGTCCACCCAGTTCTATGCCAGGCTTGCCGGCCAGCAGGTCTGCGTGTTTGCCATGGGCCGGGCCAGCGTGAAGCCGGGTGAGGCCGTGCGCCTGTCGGCTGATCCGGCATCGCTCCATCTGTTCGATCCGGCAAGCGGCGATCGCATCGGCTAGCCCTGTATCCCCGAAATGAAAAACGCCGCCCGGAAGGCGGCGTTTCGGTACTGCGAGAGAAAACCCGATTACTTGATCTTGGTTTCCTTGAATTCGACGTGCTTCTTGGCGACCGGGTCGTATTTGCGGAACGACAGCTTGTCCGTCTTGGTGCGGCTGTTTTTGCTGGTCACGTAGAAGAAACCGGTGTCGGCGGTCGACAGAAGCTTGATTTTGATGTTTGCGGCTTTGGCCATGATGTTCGTCCGTTGAATGTTCGTGGAGTTTTGGCCGCTGGAGCACGGGAAACACCCGGACGCGGGAAACTTGCCGCGACACATAAAGAACGCGCCCGGAAAGTCAACCCTTGTCCAGGTTCTGTGTCGTAAGCAGATGAGTTGTCCGGATTAGGTAGCACATGAGTTGTCCGGGTTTATGCCAGCCGATGGAGGCTGGGGACGAAGCGGACATTGAGTGCTACCAAAACCCGACAAGTTGATTGGGTGCCGACAGCCGCGGGAGGCTCCTGTGTGCCTCCGGCCGTCCTCTGGGTGGCGTCTCAGTTTGAATGCTGGCTATGAATATCGAGCGATGGACGGCTGATCGATCACCCAAAGCCAGTTCCCGTCACCTTGCCGGCGAGCGATTTCCGCAGTAACGGTGCCGTCGGCAAGGCGCGTGGAAGTGAGCGCCAAATCCCTGTTGATGATAGCCGGACGCTGATCTCCGAGATCAAACTTTCGTCCCGCTGCCACCAACTTGGCGTAAAATCGGCGGATGGCATCTCTGCCGCAGGCCAACTGTCCGTTGCCGGTATCGAGGATGGCACCGGGTTCGTAAAGAGCAGCCACTCCTTCCGCGTCTCCCGCTTGCTCGCGAGAAACCAATAGCCGCGCCAGGTCCTGGGGATCGCTTGCCGGTTTGCGGTTTGCTTCATCATTCATCGGCAGGCTTCCTGACAGCCAGATTCAAACCGAGATACGACCAGGTTCCGGTCACTCCGCCGCGACGGTTTCCGGTTGTAACGCCTTCTTCCAGTCTCCCGTCGTGTTCCACCAGCGGTTCGGGTTGGTGCGGTCGTCGAGACCCTTGGAGCGGCTGGCAAGCAGTGGCTGAATGCGGATCACCGGTTCCTGATAGCTGTGAACCTGATAAATCGCCTCGACGACGCGTGCGGCGAGCTTCTGGTCATCAGGCAGTTCGAACGACACCTCGACAGTCCCCGACCGCCTGCGCAATTCCGTCTCGGCGCCGGCGGCGGCACCTTCAAGCGGCCGGTAACGTTCGATGCCGTCCGCCGACTGAAAGGCATTGCTGTCATATTTGCCCATTTCGAGCGGCGCGATCGCGACCACCGCCTCCATGATGCGGTCGACATCGGCTGCCGGTGCCTGAAAGGTCACCAGCAGCAGCAATTCCATCCGCAGCGATTTCGTTTCAAAGCCACTATCGATCATCCGAGGTCTCCCTGCTTATGCACTTTGGGGGAGCATATACTCGAGCCCTCCTGACATGGTTGTGTCAGGAGTTGGTCAGCAGTGGGAGCGATGTCGGCAGCTGGGCCGACTCAGAGGATTTTGCGGAGCAGCCTGGTGCCGACCAGCACGATATAGCAGGCGAAGAACAGGCCGAGCGCCCAACCGAAGCCCGACGGACCGAAAGCGTCCATGCCGATGCCGATCGCCTGCGGGCCAAGCACCATGCCGACGCCGTAGCAGAGCACGAAGGCGGCGTTGGCGGAGGCCAATTCGTGGCCGGAAAGCTGCGAGCCGAGATGCGCCAGGCCGATTGTGTACATGGCAGCGACCACACCGCCCCAGACGAACAGAAGCGCTGCCATCAAATGCCAGTTCTGCGCGAAGTACGGCATGAAGACCGTGCCGGCAAGCCCGACGGTGGCACAGGCCATCAGCAGATAGCGACGGTCGCTTACGCGGTCGCTGATCATGCCGATCGGGATCTGCAACAGCACGTTGCCAAGCCCGATCATGGTGAGCAAAAGGGCGGCGTCCGCCTCTGAGTAGCCGATGCGGCTACCGTAGACCGGGAACAGTGCAAAGCCGCCGGTCTCGACCGCGCCGAACACCAGCACGGCCGCGGTCGCCGTCGGCACCAGCCAGATGTAACGCAGGAAATTGCTGGTTTCGCCGTCCGAGACGATCGTCGGGCTCTCGTTGCGTGCCGCCAGGACCGGTATGGCAGCGAGCGTAACCAAGGCGATGGTAACGCCGAAGGGCAGGAAGCCACTGCTGCCGAGATGGGCGAACAGCCAAGGCCCGGCGGCAAAGCCGAGAGACAGCACGGTGGCATAGATGCCGAGGACCAGTCCGCGCCGGTGTGGCGGCGCCGAGGTGCTGATCCAGAATTCCGACAGGATGAACAGTACCGTCAGCGCGATATGCAGCAGCACGCGCAGCGGAAACCACATCCAGAAAGCTGGCGCGAAATGGAAACCGACAAAGGCCAGCGCCCCGGCGGCGATCATGGCAAGCATCGTCCAGGCGACCCCGAACCGCATGGCAAGCGGGGTGGCGAGCGGCGCGCCGGCGATAGAGGCGAGGCCGGCGACCGCGGTGTTGAGACCGATCATCGACGCGGAATGGCCACGCGTTTCCAGGATCACGCTGAGCAGCGGCATGCCAAGGCCGATGGCAATGCCGACGACGCTGATCGACGAGATCGCCGCGACCATCGGCAGCCAGTGTACGCGTTCCTTGCCCTGCGGCTGGGTATCGACTGTCATGGAATGCCTGGCTGCTCTAGAGAATTTCGCGGACGAAGCGATTGCGGACAAGCCGGTAGAACGGCACGGGACTGCCGGGGCTCAGCAACGGATCCCAGGCGAGCCGCATTTCCAGTTCCTCCAGGACCGTGCGCGTGATGTCTGGAATATCGGCTTGCCTGGCCTTGGCCAGCGGCAGCCAAACGACGTCCTCCAACTCGTTGGTCGGACCGCCACCCGGCAGTTCAACGGCGACATCGTCGCGCCATGCGGCGAGAAAGCGCGTATCGAAGCGGCGCACCCGGTTGGGCGGGGTGATGGCGCGTGCGACGAAGCGCAGCGCTTGCAGTGATGGGATGACCCCGTGTTCGACAAAGCCCTGCCAGTCGCGCCTGGCGGTTGCGAACACGCCTTTTTGACCGATCAGCAGGCCGGCCTCCTCATAGGTTTCGCGGATTGCCGACAGGGCAATCGCGCGGGCGCGAGCCGGGCTGGTGCGACCGATATCAGCGGTCAATCTCGCTTCTTCCTCGGGATGAAGTGCGGTGGCTATTGAGATGCGGCTGTCGGCCGGATCTGTGCGGCCGCCAGGAAACACGAATTTTCCCGGCATGAAGGCATGACCGGCGTGGCGCCGGCCCATCAGCACCAGGAATTCGTCGCCTTTGCGGTCGAGCAGGATCAGCGTCGCGGCGTCGCGTGGGCGTATAGGCTTGGCCTCGAGCGCGATCCGCTCAACCTTGTCGACTTCCGCCTTGGTCATAACGTCCATGCGGTCGACCTAGCGGAATCTTCTCCGATGCGAAAGTGGCGTCCAGCCATGCCGATTGCGCCAGCCTCGGTTTCAAGCCTCGGGATGCGACTCGATCAGATCTTCTTCACCGCCAAAGCCGTGCATATAAAACGCCCATTGCAGGCCGATGACAGCGCCCTTGACCGGTTGCAGCAGGACGACGGCCAGAATGATGGTCAATGGCACCCAGATGGCGATGTGCTGCCAGGTAGATAGCGTCGAGGTCGCCTCGACACCCATGAAGGCCCCGAGCACGATGTGGCCGACAATGACGACCACGAGATAGGCCGGCAGGTCGTCGGCGCGATGGTGGTGGAGCTCCTCGCCGCAATGATCGCATTTGTCGACGGTCTTGACGAAGGCGCGAAACAGCTTGCCCTCGCCGCAATGCGGGCAGCGGCCGAGCATACCGCGCTTCATTGCCGTCCATAGCGGCCGGGCGGTCCGGCCCGAGTGATGTTCGCCACCGAAAATCCGTTCTTCCACCTGCAGTTCTGTGGGCATTACCGTCTCCTGCCGCGCGAGCCTGGACGCGATTGCGACGCCCGGGCGCGGCCTTTGGCCTTGTGGAACGACCGTTTGGAGCCGGGCAGCGGCTTTGGCTCGGTCAGCATCTCGAAACGCATCGCGCCGGCCATCGGCGCCACCTCGATCAGGCGAACCTCGACGCGATCAGCAAGCTGATAGCCCTTGCCGGTGCGTTCTCCGAAAAGCGATCGAGCAGTTTCGTCGTATATATAGTAGTCGCCGCCCAGGGTTGAAACCGGAATGAAGCCATCCGCGCCGTACTGCGGCAATTGGACAAACAGGCCCGATTTGGTGACGCCCGAGATGCGGGCGCCGAAACGGTCGTCGATGCGCTCGGCGAGAAAGGCGGCGATCAGCCGGTCGACCGTGTCGCGCTCGGCGGCCATCGCGCGCCGCTCGGTCGCCGAAATCAGCGCCGAGACCTCTTCCAGCCGCTCCGCCTCGTCCTGCGTCAGGCCCCCCGGACCAAGGCCGAGTGCGGCAATCAGCCCACGATGCACGATCAGGTCGGCATAGCGACGGATCGGCGAGGTGAAATGCGCGTAGCGCTTCAGGTTGAGGCCGAAATGGCCGATATTGGCGGGCGAATATTCGGCCTGGCTCTGCGAGCGCAGCACCACTTCGTTGACCAGCCCCTCATTATCGGCGCCGCGCACGCGAGCGAGGATGCCGTTGAACTGGTTCGGCAGCATTTGCGCGCCGCGCGCCAGCGACAGGCCGAGCGTCTGCAGGAATTCACGCAGCGATTCCTGCTTGGCGAGCGAGGGCGCATCGTGGATGCGGTAGACCAGCGCCTGGCGCTTCGCCTCGAGTGTCTCGGCGGCGGCGACATTGGCCTGGATCATGAACTCTTCGATCAGTTTGTGCGCGTCGAGCCGCTCCGGCACGACGACCTTGTCGACGGTGCCGTCCTGCTTGAGCAGGATCTTGCGCTCGGGCAGATCGAGTTCGAGCGGCTGGCGGGTGTCGCGGCCGCGCTTCAGGATCGCGTAGGCGTCCCATAGCGGCTTCAGCACCGTATCGAGGATCGGGCCAGTCGTGTCGTCCGGTGCGCCGTCGATCGCCGCTTGCGCCTGCTGATAGGCGAGTTTCGCCGCCGACTTCATCATGACGCGATGGAAGGAATGTCTGAGTTTGTGGCCATCGGCCGAGAAAGTCATACGCACCGCTATCGCCGGACGATCCTGGCCCTCACGCAGTGAACAGAGGTCGTTCGAGATGCGCTCCGGCAGCATCGGTACGACTCGGTCGGGAAAATAGACCGAATTGCCGCGCTTCAGCGCTTCGCGATCGAGCGCCGTGCCATAGCGCACGTATGCAGCGACATCGGCAATGGCGACGGTGACAATCACGCCGCCGGCGTTCTTCTCGTCGGTGTCAGGCATGGCGAACACCGCGTCGTCATGATCCTTGGCATCGGCCGGATCGATGGTGAGCAGCGGCAGCTCGCGCCAATCCTCGCGGCCGGCAAGCGTCGCCGGCTTGACCGCCTCCGCCTGGGCGATGACGTCGGCTGGGAAAATATGCGGAATGTCGTGTGCGTGGATGGCGATCATCGAGACCGCCTTTTCGCTGGTCAGCGACCCCAACACCGCCAGAACCTTGGCTCGCGGCAGCCCGTAGCGCGAGGCCCGCGCCGGCTCGACCTCGACCAGGTCGCCGTTCTTGGCGCCGTTCTGGAATTCCTTGTCGACGACCAGCTCCGGCTGACGCCTTTCCACCGGTTCGATGCGGAACGTGCCGTCCTTCAGCACACGGAAAACGCCGAGAACCGCATCGGTGCGCTTCTCGAATATCTTCATCACCCGGCCCGTATAGGCCGGGCCTGCCGGATCGTCGGTCGGAAAGGTCTTGGCCAGCACGCGGTCGCCGATGCCCGGCGTCGGGCCATTGCCGCCGCGCGACACGCGGATCGCTATGACCGGAGGTTCGCCATTGCCAATCACTTCGGTCGGGTGCGCCAGCAGCACACCGTCGGCGTCACGGCCGAAGATGTCGAGCACCGCGACGTGGGGCAGGGCGCCGACACGGGCAAGCCGCTTGCGCTCCTTGGTCAGCAGGCCTTCATCCTGCAGGTCGCGCAAGACGTCCTTCAGCCAGATACGGTCTTCGCCGCGCAGCGCAAACGCCTTGGCGATGTCGCGTTTTCCGGCGCGGTCCGGATTTTCGGCGATGTAACGCAGTATCTCGTCGCGTGAAGGCCGGTAATTGTCCCTGACCTTGGCACGGGTATCGGCGGTGCGCAGATCGCCGTGCCTTCTTCCGGAGACTTTGCGCGCCAACCCGTCCTATCCCTTTTTCCTGGCGGCCGGTTTTTTGGCCGCAGCCGGTTTCTTCGCAGGCGCGGCCGCTTTGCGGAAGGGCTTCCTGGCACCGTTGCCGCCCTTGGCTTCCTTTTCCGCAATGAGCGCCACCGCATCCTCGATCGTCACCGATTGCGGATCCTTGCCCTTCGGCAGCGTCGCATTGACCTTGCCGAAATTCACATAAGGCCCGTATTTGCCGTCGCGCACGACTATTTTGCCGCCGCCGGCAGGATGCTCGCCTAGTTCCTTGAGCGCAGCGGCTGTGCCGCCATTGCGGCCGCCTTTGCCCTTCAATTGCTTCTCGGCGATCACCGAGACGGCGCGATTGAGGCCGATCGAGAACACGTCCTCGATGCTGTCGAGATTGGCGTAGGTGCCGTCATGCAGCACGAACGGCCCGTAGCGCCCCAGCCCGGCCGAAATCATCTTGCCGGATTCCGGATGCTTGCCGACGTCGCGCGGCAGCGACAACAAGGCGAGCGCCTTTTCGTGATCGATCGAATCGACCGTCCAGCCCTTGGGCAGGCTGGAGCGCTTGGCATCCTTGCCGTCGCCGCGCTGGATATAGGGGCCGAACCGGCCATTGCGCAGCGTGATCTCCTCGGCGGTATAGGGGTCCTTGCCGAGCACTTTGGTGCCGTCTTCACCACCGCCGTTCTCGCCATTGGGATTGGCGGCGTCGCCGAGCTGGCGGGTGAAGGAGCATTCGGGATAGTTCGAACAGCCGACGAAGGCGCCGAACTTGCCGAGCTTCAGCGACAGGTTGCCGGTACCGCATTTCGGACAGATGCGCGGGTTCGAACCGTCTTCCCGCGCGGGAAAGACCAGCGGCGCCAGTTCCTCGTTCAATGCATCGAGGACGTCGGTGACGCGCAACTCCTTGATGTCGGCGACGGCGCCGGAAAAATCCTTCCAGAAATCGCGCAGCACGTCCTTCCATGCGAGCTTGCCGTCGGAAATCTCATCGAGCTTTTCCTCCAGCGAAGCGGTGAAGTCGTACTCGACATAACGCTCGAAGAAGCTTTCGAGGAAGGCCGACAATAGCCGGCCCTTGGCCTGCGGCACCAGCTTGCGCTTGTCGATGGTGACATAGTCACGATCCTCGAGCGTCTTCAGGATCGCCGTATAAGTCGACGGCCGGCCGATGCCCAACTCTTCCAGCTTCTTGATCAGCGAAGCTTCCGAATAACGCGGCGGCGGTTCGGTGGTGTGCTGGGTGGCGTTGATCGCCTCGCGTGTGAGCTGCTCGCCGGCACGGATCTCGGGCAGGCGGCGGCTTTCCTCGTCTTCCGAATCTTCTTCCTTCTGCTCGATGTAAGCGGCAAGGAAGCCGTCGAAGCGAACAACCGAGCCTACAGCACGAAGCTCGGCGGTGCGCGGGCCGTTGATGGCCTCGACCTCGACCGTGGTGCGCTCTATCTCGGCCGGCTGCATCTGGCTGGCGATGGCGCGTTTCCAGATCATCTCGTAAAGCCGCGCCTGGTCAGCGTCGAGATACTGCCTGACGGAAGCCGGCGTGCGCATGAAATCGGTCGGACGGATCGCTTCGTGCGCCTCCTGGGCATTCTTGGCCTTGGCGGAATAGTAGCGCGGCTTTTCAGGCAGGTATTTAGGGCCGAATTCCTTGGCAATCGCATCGCGCGCGGCAGAGATCGCCTCCGGCGCCATCTGCACGCCGTCGGTTCGCATGTAGGTGATCAGGCCGGTGGTCTCACCGCCGATCTCCATGCCCTCATAGAGCCGCTGAGCCACCTGCATGGTGCGGTTGGCCGAAAAGCCGAGGCCCGATGAGGCTGCCTGCTGCAGCGTCGAGGTGGTGAAGGGCGGCCCGGGATTGCGCTTGGTCGGCTTGGCTTCGACCGACGCCGCCTTGAAGCTGGCGCCTTCGAGCATCGCTTTGATGTCGTCGGCCTGCGCCTTGTTGGAAATGTCGAGCTTTTGCAGCTTCTTGCGCTCGAAGGCGGTCAGCCGCGCCTCGAAATTATCCTTGCGCGGCGTACCGAGAATGGCGGCGACCTGCCAGTATTCCTCGCGGATGAAGCGCTCGATCTCGGATTCGCGGTCGCAGACCAGACGCAGCGCCACCGACTGGACGCGGCCGGCGGAGCGGGCGCCGGGCAGCTTGCGCCACAGCACGGGCGACAGCGTGAAGCCGACCAGATAGTCGAGCGCGCGGCGAGCGAGATAGGCATCGACCAGCGGCGCGTCGATCTGGCGCGGATTGGCCATCGCCTCCAGCACGGACGCCTTGGTGATGGCGTTGAAGACGACGCGGCTGACCGGCTTGTCCTTCAACGCGCGCTTTTGCTTCAGCACTTCCAGGACATGCCAGGAGATCGCTTCGCCCTCGCGGTCCGGATCGGTGGCGAGGATCAGCCCGTCGGCGTCCTTGACCGCCTTGGCGATATCGGCGAGACGCTTTCCAGACGCCGTGTCGACGGCCCAGGACATGGCAAAGTCCTCATCCGGACGCACCGAGCCATCCTTGGCCGGCAGATCGCGGACATGGCCGAACGAGGCCAGAACCTTGTAGTTCTTGCCGAGGTACTTGTTGATTGTCTTCGCCTTGGCCGGCGATTCGACGACGACGACGTCCATACGGTCTCATATCAGTTGTGATGCGGCAGAAGAATTCCGCTGCGCGCGACGAAATCTCGTTCAATGTGTCGCTCACATGGCCGCGCTTTTGCATCCGGTCAAGGCCAAGCAGTCAAAATGCGGCCCTGTACCGAATGCGCAACCCAACGGCGCGCCATGCGATTTCCGCAATCCTGGACAAGGGAAATGAGCAGCCTATCGCTGGACAAACCCGGCAATTGATCCTGGAGAACGGGACAAACTCTCCCGCGGATATAAGAGAAACATCGAGCACGCGCCAGCCCTGCTTGAACAGATGCTGTAAAGCGCGCAATCGCTTGCCCGGCATTTTGCTCGGACAGTCGCAAGGAAGTACCGTGCTGAAAAGCTGGCCGCCGGGGCGGTTGGGTCGAGTTCCCAGCGACCAGCCGTGTTACCGCCCGTTACGGCCGATCAGAAGCTCAAGGCCTAGTCGGCCTTGGCGATATGCCAGACGCCGCCGACACCCTCGCCGGTCACGTCGCCGGCCTTCTTGTCCTTGATGAACGTGTAGAGCGGCTTACCTTCGTAGCCCACATCCTGGTGCCGTCGGTGCGGTCGACGATCGTCCACTCGCTCTCGGCCTTGGCGTTGGCGTCAGCCTTCAGCGGCGGCCAATTGGCGGCGCATTTGTCGTAGCAGTTCGACTTGCCCGCCTCGTCCTTGTCGTAGGTGTAGAGCGTCATGCCGCTGGCGTCGGTGTAGATCTTGGTGCCGCCGACCTCCGCTTCCTTCCACGCCTCGGCAGCGAAGGATGCGGCAGTGCCGAGCAAAAGCGCGGCCATGCCAATTGCGATCGTTTTCATGGACTTCTCCCTGGATCATTCGAAAAGCGCGCGGAACAACGCAGTTTCGTTTGATCAACGCTGCCTGGCCGCCCTTTCTTCCCGGGCGGGCGTCGACTTGCTACCCAATGTGATGGGGCCACGCGATGGTGATTGGCGGACGGCTGTTGTCGCGGCTATATGGCTGCGCAGTCATCGGGAGACGGAAATGGCATTGGACGTCGGCTATGTCAGTGCGATCGGGGCGGGAGCAATTTCCTTCCTGTCCCCCTGCGTGCTGCCGCTGGTGCCGCCTTACCTGTGCTATATGGCCGGCGTGTCGGTCGACGATTTCCGCGGCGAGGCCGGCATTACGGCAAAGGCCGGCGCGCGAGGCGCGCTGATTAATTCCTCAATCGCCTTCGTGCTCGGCTTCTCGACCGTCTTCGTCGCACTCGGCGCCGGCGCCTCGACCATCGGCCATTTGCTGCGAGTCTGGCAGGAGCCGCTGGCAATGGCGGCAGGCGTGCTGATCATCCTGATGGGGCTGAATTTCCTCGGCGTACTGCGCATCCCTTTGCTTTCACGCGAGGCGCGCTTCCAGTCACAAGGCAAGCCGGCCAGCCTGATCGCCGCTTACGTCATGGGCCTGGCCTTCGCCTTTGGCTGGACGCCCTGTATCGGCCCGGTGCTGGGGCCGATCCTGACGCTTGCCGGCGGCCGCGAGACGGTGGGCGAGGGCGCGCTGCTGCTCGCCGCCTATTCGCTCGGCCTCGGTATTCCCTTCCTCGTTGCGGCGCTGTTTTCAGGCGCCTTCATGCGCTTTCTCGGGAAATTCCGCGTCCATCTCGGCCGCGTCGAAAAGGCCATCGGCGCGTTGCTGGTGGTCGCCGGCGTGTTTTTCCTGACCGGCGGCGTGCAGGCGGTGTCCTATTGGTTGCTCGAGAATTTTCCGGTGCTGGGGCAATTGGGATAGGTTTGCCGCCCGACA
The DNA here is from genome assembly GCF_040317865.1 of Mesorhizobium sp. M1365. Taxonomy (NCBI): domain Bacteria; kingdom Pseudomonadati; phylum Pseudomonadota; class Alphaproteobacteria; order Hyphomicrobiales; family Phyllobacteriaceae; genus Mesorhizobium; species Mesorhizobium sp. M1365. The sequence continues at coordinate 140,777 of NZ_JAMYLG010000008.1, read as the reverse complement.
TGGGTCTGTTCAGCCTTCGAAATAGCCCGGCTGGTCGATATCAGCGATCAGCCCGGGTCCGCTCGGCTGCCACCCCAGCAGCGCCTGGGTCCGTTCGCTCGAGGTCGGGACATCCATCGCCGCGAACATAGCGAACCAGCCAAAATGATCGGCGGCTTCTTCCGCGGACTTGGCGACGACCGGCACGTTCAGGCGCCGGCCGATCACGCCGGCGATGTCCTTGAACGGCACGCCTTCTTCGGCGATCGCGTGATATCGCCCGCCACCGGCTCCATGCTCGAGCGCAAGCCGGTAAACGCGGGCTGCATCGAACCGATGCACGGCAGGCCAGCGATTGAGCCCTTCGCCGATATAGGCCGACACGCCCTTCTTGCGAGCGAGGTCGATGAGAATAGGAACAAAAGCGTGGTCGCCTTGGCCATGGACCGACGGAGGAAGGCGCACAACCGACGCGCGCACGCCGCGTGCCGCCAGCGCGGCGGCTGTCGCTTCGGAGGCGCGGGGATACGAAGCGGAAGATGGGACAGGCGCATCTTCCTCGGTCGCGATACGGCCCCGCGCCTGGAGCGCGGTCCCGGAGGTGACGAGCAGGGGCCGCTCGGAGCCTTCGAGTGCACCGCCCAAGGCCTCGATGGCGCACCGGTCCATCTCGCAGTTTTGCGCGAACTTCGAGAAGTCGTGGTTGAAGCCGGTATGGATCACTCCATCAGCTGCCGCTGCGCCCCTGCTGAGGCTTTCGAGGTCTTCGAGGTCACCTCGATGCACCTCGGCTCCGGTGGCTGCAAGCGACTTGGCCGACGCCGCCGAGCGGGCGAGGCCGAGCACCTGATGGCCGGCGCCGATGAGTTCTTGAACGACGGCAGAACCGACGAATCCGGTCGCTCCGGTAACGAAAACACGCATCACGACTTCTCCTGTCCGTTTCTGGCCACGACCATTTTCGCGGCTCAGTTGTGTCGTGATAGGCGCTTGAGAAAATACGATCTATGCGGTAAAGTCCGTATTATCTTCGCAATCGTCCGGAATGACCTGTGGATCCCCTTTCAGATGTGCTCTCGCTGCTGAAGCCGCGAAACTATATGTCGGCCGGTTTCGATGCTGGTGGTGAATGGTCGATCCAGTTCCCCGACCAGCAGCAAAGCATCAAGACCGGAGCGGTGGTCTCCGGCCGGTGCTGGCTGTCTGTGGAGGGCGTTGCTGACGCAGTGCGCCTTGAGACGGGAGACTGCTTCCTGCTGCCGAGTGGACGGCCTTTCCGCCTTGCAAGCGACATGAGCTTGACGCCTGTTGAAGCCGTCAAGATTTTTCCGCCTGCGCGAGCCGGCGGTGTCGTGACCCACAATGGCGGTGGTGATTTCTTTCTGGTCAGCAGCCGCTTCGCGCTTGGCGGCAATCATGCCGGCATGCTGTTGCGGATGCTGCCAGCCATTGTGCATATCCGCAAAGAGTCGGACCAGTCGGCGCTGCGCTGGTCTGTGGAGCGGATGATGCAGGAGCTGCGCGAGCCGCAGCCGGGCGGCTTTCTGATGATCCAGCACCTCGCCCACATGATGCTGGTTCAGGCGCTGCGGCTGCATCTTTCGGAAGGATTGAAAGGTGGCATCGGCTGGCTCTTTGCCCTCGCGGACAAACAGATCGGCGCGGCGATCAGCGCCATGCATGACGATCCGGCGCATGGCTGGACGCTACAGGAACTGGCGGAACGGGCCGGCATGTCGCGATCGACCTTTGCGCTCAGATTCAAGGAGACGGTTGGCGCGTCGCCGATGGACTATTTGACGCGCTGGCGAATGCTGCTGGCTGGCGACCGGCTGACGAATTCCAGCGATCCCGTCGCCGTCATAGCGCTTTCGCTCGGCTACGAATCCGAAAGCGCCTTCAGCACAGCCTTCAAGCGGGTCATGAACTGTTCGCCACGGCAATACGGCCGTGGCCGAGCCCCCAGCTTCGCATCACGCAACGAGGCGGAAGCCGCCTGAGCCGATCGGCTTGAGCGTGTCGCGGGTTGGAGGTTCCACCGTCTCACCGGAATTTAACCGCATTGGTGCAGCATGGCGCCGGTGCTACTAACGCTTCGATTCCAGACCCCTTTCAACGGTTGCTGTCCCCATGAGCCAGAGATCCTGCCTGTCCATCATCCTCGCCGCCGGTGAAGGCACGCGCATGAAGAGTGCAGTGCCGAAAGTGCTGCACACAATCGCGGGCCTGCCGATGGTTGCCCATGTCGTCAAGGCGGCCGAAGCCGCCGGCAGCGGCGAATTGGCGCTGGTGATCGGCCATGGCGCCGATGAGATGCGCAAGGCTGCACTCAAGTTTGCGCCGAAGGCCGAGGCTTTCGTTCAGGAAAAACGTCTCGGCACCGCGCACGCCGTGCTTGCCGCACGTGCAGCAATATCAAAAGGTTATGACGATATCTTGGTGATGTTTGGCGACACGCCGTTGATCGATCCGGAAGCGCTCGCGGCGGCGAGGCTGAAGCTGGCGGAAGGTGCGGCCGTCGTCGTGGTCGGCTTCCGTACGGAAAATCCTTCGGGCTACGGCCGGCTTATCGAAAAGGCCGGCAAGCTCGTGGCCATCCGCGAGGAGAAGGACTGCTCGGACGAGGAGAAAAAGATCACCTTCTGCAATGGCGGGCTGATGGCGGTCGCCGGCAGGCACGCGCTGAAGCTGCTCGATCAAGTCGGCAGCAAGAACGCCAAGGGCGAGTATTATCTCACCGACATCGTCGAGATCGCCGCTGCGCAGGGACTTGATGTCGTCGCCACCGAAGCCAGTTTCGAGAACGCGCTCGGCATCAACAACCGTGCCGAGCTTGCCCAGGCGGAAGGTATCTGGCAGCAGCGCCGGCGGCGCGAGGCGATGCTTTCTGGCGTTACGCTGATCGCGCCCGAAACTGTGTTCTTCTCGCACGACACCGAGATCGGCGCCGATACGGTCGTCGAACCCAATGTCTGGTTCGGGCCGGGCGTGAAAATCGCGACGGGGGCCAAGATCCATGCCTTCAGCCATATCGAAGGCGCCACCATCGCGTCGAATTGCGATGTCGGGCCGTTCGCGCGGCTGCGGCCCGGGGCCGATCTGAGAACCAAGGCCAAGGTCGGCAATTTCTGCGAGGTCAAGCAGGCGATCGTCGAGGAGGGCGCGAAGGTCAACCATCTGACCTATATCGGCGATGCCCGCATCGGTGCCGGCGCCAATATCGGCGCCGGCACCATCACCTGCAATTATGACGGCTATTCGAAATTCTTCACCGATATCGGCGAGGGCGCCTTCATAGGCTCGAACTCCTCGCTGGTGGCGCCGGTGTCGATCGGCAAGGGCGGCTACATCGCCTCGGGCAGCGTCATTACCGAAAGCGTACCCGACGATGCGCTGGCTTTCGGCCGCGCCCGCCAGCGGACTCTACCCGGCAAGGGCAAGGAGTTGCGAGAGCGTTTTTCTCAGGCCGCGGCGGCCCGCAAAAAAGGGTAGACTAGCGGAACTCGGCGACAAGCTGGATTTCGCCAACGATTGCATCGTTGAAGGCCGACAGGTCTTCGGCCGGGATCCAGTATTCCAGATGCGCCCGGCTGCCGGCATGCTGGACGCTGTAACGGTCCAGAAAGCTGCGACGCACCTCGAAACGCGTCACGAAACCTGATCCGCTCGCGGGCACGTTCCAGTCTCGGGCGATCTGGGTGGCATAGGCCTCGCTGGTAACCGGATAGAAGATCGGCTGATCAGCAGGTCGAGGAGGAAAGGCGCGCATCCCTGCCCTCTGGATCAACGCCAGTTCGCGGGGACCAACCGGACGCCAAAGCGTCACCGTGTCAATTCGTTCGTTCATAGCCGCATCATGTCTTTGACTGATTTCTGGAGCCGTTGAGCCGAGATAGGATACATAAGCGGAGAAACTGAGCAATTGCAGTAACCGGATTGCAAGTGCGCCCTGTCATGGTGCATCTGTGCAGGATAGTCCGGCTGATACCGGACGAAATGGAATGTGATTTTTCGCGGCAGCCCGGCAGTCTCTAAATAGCGCCGGGTTTGAGGTCGGAATCGGGGGCAAGCGCCATGTGCGGTATCGTTGGAATTGTCGGTGACTCGCCGGTCGCGCCGCTTATCGTCGATGCGCTGAAAAGGCTCGAATATCGCGGCTATGACTCGGCCGGCGTCGCCACGATCGAGCACGGCAGGCTTGACCGCCGCCGCGCCGAGGGCAAGCTGGTCAATCTCGAGCGCCTGCTGAAGGACGAACCGCTCGACGGCATGATCGGCATCGGCCACACGCGCTGGGCCACGCATGGCGTTCCGAACGAGAGTAATGCGCATCCGCATTTTTCCGACGGCGTCGCCATCGTCCATAACGGCATCATCGAGAATTTCGCCGAATTGCGCGACGAGCTGATGCGCGACGGCTACAGCTTCACCTCGCAGACCGATACCGAAGTCGTCGCGCATCTGGTGGCGCGCGAACTGGCCAGGGGGCTGAAGCCGGTTGAGGCGGCGCACAAGGCGCTGAAGCGGCTGGAAGGCGCCTTTGCGCTCGCCATCATGTTCAAGGGCGACGAGGATCTGATCGTCGGCGCGCGCAATGGCCCGCCGCTCGCGGTCGGTCATGGCGACGGCCAGATGTTCCTTGGCTCCGACGCCATTGCGCTTGCCCCTTTCACCAATTCGATCACCTATCTGGAAGACGGCGACTGGGCGGTGGTGCGCCGCAACGAGGTCGATATCTTCGACATGGGCGGCAACAAGGTCGACCGCAAACGCCAACAGTCGCTCAGCACGAGCTTCATGGTCGACAAAGGCAACCGCCGCCATTTCATGGAAAAGGAAATCCATGAGCAGCCGGAAGTGATCTCGCACACGCTGGCGCATTATGTTGATTTCATCAGCGGCGTCTCGAAGCCGCTCGACCTGCCGTTCGATTTCGCCAAGATCGACCGGCTGGCGATCTCGGCCTGCGGCACCGCCTATCTCGCCGGGCTGATCAGCAAATACTGGTTCGAGCGCTATGCGCGGCTGCCGGTCGACATCGATGTCGCTTCGGAGTTCCGCTATCGCGAGATGCCGCTGTCGAAGAACGATGCCGCTTTCTTCATCTCGCAATCGGGTGAGACCGCCGATACGCTGGCGTCGCTGCGCTACTGCCGCAAGGCCGGCATGAAGATCGGCGCGGTCGTCAATGTGCGCGAATCGACCATGGCGCGCGAATCCGACGTCATCCTGCCGACATTGGCCGGCCCGGAGATCGGCGTCGCCTCGACCAAGGCGTTCACCTGCCAGCTTTCCGTGCTGGCCTCGCTGGCGGTGCGGGCCGGCGTGGCGCGCGGAACGATTTCGCAGGAGCAGGAGAAAACGCTGATACGCGAGCTGTCGGAAGCGCCGCGTTATGCCAACCAGGTGCTAAAGCTCGACGGGCAGATCGAAAAGATCGCGCGCGACCTCTCGCACTACAAGAACGTGCTTTATCTCGGCCGCGACACCAATTTTCCGCTGGCCCTGGAAGGCGCGCTGAAGCTCAAGGAAATTTCCTATATCCACGCCGAAGGCTATGCCGCCGGCGAGTTGAAACACGGCCCGATCGCGCTGATCGACGAGAACATGCCCGTCATCGTCATCGCCCCGCATGACCGTATCTTCGAAAAGACCGTCTCGAACATGCAGGAGGTGGCGGCGCGCGGCGGCAAGATCATCCTGATCACCGACAGCAAGGGCGCCGCGCACGCCACGGTGAAGACGATGGAGACGATCGTTTTGCCGGACGTGCCGGAAATCATCTCGCCGATCATCTACGCACTGCCGATCCAGATGCTCGCCTATTTCACCGCCGTGTTCATGGGCACGGATGTCGACCAGCCGCGCAATCTGGCGAAATCGGTAACGGTGGAATGATCGGTTTCCAAACGGCTGCCGATAGGGTCCAGCGACAATTTAGTATCAGTTATTGATACGTATTTCTTGCACCCTGTCTTGTATCAATGTATGATACAAGACGAGGGCAGAAGTTGATCGTTTCGTTCAAAGGCAAAGCGGTGGAAGCGGTTGCCGAGGGGAAGACTCCGAAAGGTTTTCCACCGGATCTGGTTGCCCGTGGCGAACGTCGTCTTCGAGCGATCGAAAACGCCGCACAATTGGTCGACCTTCGATCGCCACCCGGAAATCGCCTTGAAGCCCTGAAAGGGAGCAGAGCTGGGCAGCATTCAATTCGTATCAACGACCAATGGCGTATCTGCTTCAAATGGACCAACGCTGGCGCCGAAGAGGTGAAGATCGTCGACTACCATTGAGCGCGCACTTGCCCTAAACCCTTGAGGTCTCTGAACCATGCTCAAGTTCGTACGTCCAATTCACCCCGGAGAGTTCCTGCGCGAGGAATATCTCGTCCCGCTCGGTATGAGTGCCGGTGCGTTGGCGAAGAAGCTCAATCTTCCTCGTACCCGTATCGAACGCATTGCCAAGGAAGAGATCGGCCTGACTCCTGATACCGCGCTTCGCCTCGCCAGGTTCTTCAACACCACGCCGGAATTCTGGATGAATTTTCAGCAGGCTTATGAACTTGAAACCGAGGCGAAGAAACTCGCACCGGAGCTCGAGAAGATCGAACCGCTGGAAGCCGCGGCATAGTTGATCTTTTAAAAACTTCGCCATTCCAAAGCGCCTTGGGGTTCAGTAGTGTCGCGCTGCAAACACACGCTGCGGTGAACCATGTCGGATGCTCTCAAGACCTCAGGCATGACCCGGCTGAGAAACTATTTCCTGACCGGCTTCGTCGTTTGCGCGCCGCTGGCGATTACCGCCTACATTGCCTGGTCGCTGATCGGCTGGGTCGATTCCTGGGTGAAACCCTACATTCCGGTACGCTACAATCCGGACACGTACCTGCCGTTTCCAGTGCCGGGTTTTGGGCTGATCGTTGCCCTGATCCTCATCACCTTCATCGGCTTTATGACTGCAAATATCGTTGGCCGCGCCATCGTCAACTTCGGCGAGCGCCTGCTTGGCCGCATGCCGCTGGTGCGCGGCATCTACCGTTCGCTGAAGCAGATTTTCGAGACAGTGCTGTCGAACAAGGGCGACATGTTCCGGCAGGTCGGGTTGGTCGAATATCCGCGCAAAGGGGTCTGGTCGCTTGTCTTCGTCGCCAGCGAGAAGGAAACCGAGATCAACCAGAAGCTCGACCGGGAAGGCGATCCGCTGATTGCCGTGTTCATGCCGTGTACGCCCAACCCGACGACCGGCTTTCTGATGTATGTGCCGAAATCCGACATTGTGCTGCTCGACATGACAATCGAGGACGGAGCCAAGCTGATCGTGTCGGCCGGCCTGGTGGCGCCAGCTGTCAAAATGGTGACGGTGAACGGCGAGCATATCCACGGCGCGCTTGCCAATCCTCCGCTCGACACGATGCCTCAGCCGGCACGCAGGAGCCGCACGGCCTCGTCGCGGCCGAACAGATAGAGCAACAGGCGCAGCGCCGTGCCGCGTTCGGACTGCAGTTCCGGATCGCGCGACAGGATCAGCCGCGCATCGTCGCGAGCGGCCTCGAGCAGGTCGGCATGCACCTCGATGCGCGCCACCTGGAAGCCCGGCGTGCCAGACTGGCGAGTGCCGAGCAACTCGCCTTCGCCGCGCAGCTTCAGATCCTCTTCGGCGATACGGAAGCCGTCCTCGGTCTCGCGCATCACCGACAAACGGCGTTTTGCCGTCTCGCCGAGCGGGTCCTTGTAGAGCAGCACACAGGATGAAGGCTTGTCGCCACGCCCGACCCGGCCACGCAATTGGTGCAACTGGGCGAGGCCAAAACGCTCGGCATGCTCGATGACCATGATCGTCGCATCAGGCACATCGACGCCGACCTCGATGACGGTGGTGGCGATCAGGATACGGGTGTCGCCCTGCTTGAAGGCGCGCATCGCCTCGTCTTTGTCGGTGCCTTTCATGCGGCCGTGCACCAGGCCGATGCGGTCGCCGAACAGCGGCTTCAGCGAGGCAAAACGGTCCTCGGCCGACATCAGCTTGATCTCCTCGGATTCCTCGATCAGCGGACAGATCCAGTAGATTTTCTGGCCATCGGCGACGGCGTCGAGCATGCGTCCGATCAGTTCGTCGAGCCGTTCAAGCGGCAAGGTGACGGTGCGGATCGGCTGGCGGCCGGCCGGCTTTTCCGTCAGCTTCGACACATCCATGTCGCCGAATGCAGTCAGCACCAGCGTCCGCGGTATCGGCGTTGCTGTCATCACCAGCATGTCGGGCGCATCGCCCTTGGCGGTAATGGCAAGGCGCTGATGGACGCCGAAACGGTGCTGCTCGTCGACGACGGCGAACACGAGGTCACGGAACGTCACCGTTTCCTGGAACAGCGCATGGGTGCCGACGACGATGTCGATGTCACCATTGGCCAGCCCGGTCAGCGTGTCGGCACGCTCGCGGCCCTTTTCGCGACCTGTGAGGACGGCGACACGCAGGCCGGCCCGTTCCGCCAACGGCGCAATTGTTGCCAGATGCTGGCGCGCCAGGATTTCGGTCGGCGCCATCAATGCCGCCTGGCCGCCGGCCTCGACGGCACGCGCCATGGCAAGCAGCGCGACCACCGTCTTGCCGGAGCCGACATCGCCCTGCAAAAGGCGCAGCATGCGTTCGGGGTCACCGAGATCGGCGTTGATTTCGGCAAGCGCCATTTCCTGCGACATGGTCAGCGAATAGGGGAGTGCCACGCGCAGTTGTTCGACTATGCGGCCGTCGCCGACCAATGGCCGGCCAGATAATCGGCGGACCTTGGCCCGCACCAGCGCCAGCGATACCTGGCCGGCCAAGAACTCGTCATAGGCAAGGCGCCGCCACGCTGCGCCGTCGACAGAGACGTCGATCGGGTCGGCAGGATTGTGGATGCGGTTGAGCGCATCGCTGAAAGCAGGAAAGGCATGGCGGCGCCGGAACTCACCGTCCTGCCATTCGGGTAGCACCGGCAGGCGGGCCAGCGCCTGGCCGATGGCCCGGCGCAGCACCTTGCCCGAGAGCCCGGCGGTCAGCGGATAGACCGGCTCGACCAGCGGCAGGTTTTCCGCGTCACCGGCAAGTGCGATATGGTCGGGGTGAACCATGGTCGGGCGGCCGTTGAACCATTCCATGCGGCCGGAGACGACGACATGCTCGCCTACGGGCATTGCTTTTTCGAGATAGGCGGCATGGGCATGGAAGAAGGTCAGCGCGATCTCGCCGGTGTCGTCATGGGCGTAGACCCGGTACGGGACCGACCTGTTGCCGCGTGGCGGCGGCTGGTGGCGGTCGATGCGGACGTCGAGCGTAACGATGGCGCCTTCCGCCGAGCCGGCGATGCCAGGCCGGTTGCGGCGGTCGATGACAGTATGCGGCAGCACGAACAAGAGATCCCCGGCGCGCGCGGCCCGGTCGCCGAGGTCGGCTGCTACGACTTTTTCGATCAGGGCGCCAACTTTTGGCCCGACCCCGGCAAGCGAGGTGATCGGGACAAACAGCGGATCGAGGAGGGAGGGACGCATGATGTCAGCTTATGTTGCGGCGACTGTCGCGCAAGGCTGACACCGCCTTCTATCCACGCTATATGCGCCGCCTGGGCAAGGATATTGCAAGATGACCGGAACGAAACGATCAAGCGAGGGCCTCGATGCCCGCCGCCGCAAGCTTCTGTTTCGTTCGTGGCACCGCGGCATGCGCGAGATGGACCTTATACTCGGCAGCTTCGCCGATGCCGAGATCGGCGCCTTGACCGGCGACGAAATCGACCAATATGAGAGGCTCCTCGACATTCCCGACACCGAATTCCTGCCTCTCGTCACTGGCGAACGCCCGGTTCCGGCGGATATCGACTGTACCGTCCTGCAAAAAATCCTGGCTTCGCGCCGGGAGATGACCTTCTGAACAACGTGTAGCCATGAGCCTTATCCCTACGATCGGTCTGCCGAAAGGCCGCGCCGGCCAGTTCATCGTCGATGGCGTCGCCGACGGCTACGAAGCCTTTGCGCTGGTGCAGGCTGCGCACGAGATCGCCCCTGACAAGCCGGTGCTGTTCGTGGCGCGCGACGGCCAGCGCCTGCCGGCGATCGTCGAGGCGCTTGCCTTTGCCGCGCCGGGCCTGCCGGTGCTGGAACTGCCGGCCTGGGACTGCCTGCCTTACGACCGCGTCTCGCCCGGCGCCGACGCCGCCGCAAGGCGGCTCGATGCGCTGGCAGCGATGATCGCGCTGGCGAAGAAGCCGCACCGCGCCGTCATTCTCACCACCGCGAATGCCTTGCTTCAACGCATTCCGCCGGCGGAACTCGTCGAGGCGCAGACCTTTCACGCCAAGCCCGGCAACCAGATCGACATGAACGCGCTGGTGTCACGGCTGGAGACTTCCGGCTTCGAGCGGGTGCCGACGGTGCGCGGCATCGGCGAATTTGCGGTGCGCGGCGGCATTCTCGATCTCTTCGCGCCCGGCTGGACGGAGGCACTGCGCCTCGATTTCTTCGGCGATACGCTGGAATCGATCCGCGTCTTCGACACCGCAACCCAGCGCACCATCGGCCAACGCAAATCGATGGCGCTGCAGGCGATGAGCGAGGTGGCGCTGACGCCGGAAACCATCAGCCGCTTCCGCCGCGCCTACATCGAAGCCTTTGGCGCGCCCTCCCGCGACGATGGGCTCTATGCGGCGGTCAGCGAGGGCAGGCGGTTTGCCGGCATGGAGCACTGGCTGCCGTTCTTCTATGAGCGGCTGGAAACCGTGTTCGATTACCTGCCGGATGCGCCCGTGGTGTTTGATCATCTGGCGCATGAGGCACTGGCCGAGCGCCACACTCTGATCCTCGATCATTACGAGGCGCGAAAAAAACAGGCCGACGGCGCCTTGAAGGATGCCGTGCCCTACAAGCCGGTGTCGCCGGATCAGCTTTATCTGTCGCCCGAGAACCTGATTGCCTCGCTTGGTCCGCGCGAAGCGATCGACTTCACCTCCTTCGACGCGCCCGATGCCGGTGCGAAAAAGGTGTTCCATGCCGGCTCGCGCCATGGCCGCAGCTTCGTCGAGGAACGCGCCGACCCTAACGCCAACGTCTTCGACGTCGTCGTCAAACACATTTCCGACGAGCGCGCTACACGCCGCCGTGTCGTCGTCGCCGGCTGGACTGAAGGTTCGCTCGACCGGCTCGGCCAGATCCTGGTCGAGCATCACCTTGGCAATCTGGAGCCGGTGGCGACGCTTGCCGAAGCCGAAAGGCTTGAGCCAGGGCAGGCGGCCCTGGCCGTGCTGCCGCTCGAATCCGGCTTCGAGACCGAGAAACTGGTCGTCGTCGCAGAGCAGGACATTCTCGGCGACCGGCTGATCCGGCGCTCGAAGCGCAAGAAGCGCGCGTCCGACGTCATCGCCGAGGCTTCGGCATTGTCTTCAGGCGATATCGTCGTGCATGCCGACCATGGCATTGGCCGCTTCATCGGGCTGCGCACCATCGAGGCGGTCGGTGCGCCGCACGATTGCCTTGAAATCCACTATGCCGGCGACGATCGGCTGTTCTTGCCGGTGGAAAACATCGAGCTGCTGTCGCGCTATGGCTCGGATTCGGCCGAGGCGACGCTCGACAAGCTTGGCGGCGGCGCCTGGCAATCGCGCAAGGCACGGCTGAAGAAACGTCTGCTCGACATGGCCGGGGAGCTGATCCGCATCGCCGCCGAGCGACAAATGCGGGCCGCACCGGCGCTGGTGCCGGCGGAAGGCCTCTATGGCGAGTTTGCGGCGCGTTTCCCCTATGAAGAAACCGACGACCAGCAAACGGCAATCGATTCGGTCATGGGTGATCTGGGCGCTGGAAAGCCGATGGATCGGCTGATCTGCGGCGATGTCGGCTTCGGCAAGACCGAAGTCGCGCTTCGTGCCGCCTTCATCGCGGCGATGGAAGGCTTTCAGGTCGCGGTGGTGGTGCCGACGACATTGTTGTCGCGCCAGCATTTCAAGACCTTCTCGCAGCGCTTCTCCGGCCTGCCGATCCGCGTCGCCCAGGCCTCGCGGCTGGTCGGCGCCAAGGAACTGGCCGAGACCAAGAAGGGCGTCGCCGAAGGCCAAGTCGACATTGTCATCGGCACGCACGCGCTGCTCGGCTCCTCGATCTCGTTCAAGAATCTCGGCCTGCTGATCATCGACGAGGAGCAGCATTTCGGCGTCAAGCACAAGGAGCGGCTGAAGGATCTCAAGACCGACGTCCACGTTCTGACGCTGTCGGCGACGCCGATCCCGCGAACGCTTCAGCTTGCCTTGACCGGGGTGCGTGAGCTGTCGCTGATCGCCACGCCGCCGGTCGATCGCATGGCCGTGCGTACCTTCATCTCCCCTTTCGATCCGCTGGTCATCCGCGAGACGCTGCTGCGCGAGCGCTACCGTGGCGGCCATTCCTTCTACGTCGTACCGCGTATCAGCGATCTCACGGAAATCCATGATTTCCTGCGCGAATCCGTGCCTGAGCTGAAAGTGGCGGTGGCCCACGGCCAGATGCCGCCCGGCGAGCTCGACGATATCATGAATGCCTTTTATGACGGCCAGTACGATGTGCTTTTGTCGACCACCATCGTCGAATCCGGCCTCGATATACCGACCGCCAATACGCTGATCGTACACCGCGCCGACATGTTCGGCCTGTCTCAGCTCTATCAGTTGCGTGGCCGCGTCGGCCGTTCGAAGGTGCGCGCCTATGCGCTGTTCACTCTGCCCGCCAACCGCAAGCTAACCGATACAGCCGAGCGTCGGCTGAAAGTGCTGCAATCGCTCGATACGCTAGGCGCCGGTTTCCAGCTGGCCAGCCACGACCTCGACATCCGCGGCGCCGGCAATCTGCTTGGCGAAGAGCAGTCGGGCCACATCAAGGAGGTCGGCTTCGAGCTCTACCAGCAGATGCTGGAGGAGGCGGTGGCCGAAGTGAAGGATTCCGGCGAGGTGCAGGACGGCGGCTGGTCGCCGCAGATCGCCGTCGGCACGGCGGTGATGATCCCGGAAAGCTACGTCCCGGATCTGCAGCTCAGGCTGGCGCTCTATCGCCGTCTTGGCGATCTCGAAAATACGGAAGAGATCGATGCTTTCGGCGCCGAGCTGATCGACCGGTTCGGACCGTTGCCGGAAGAGGTAAAGCATCTGTTGAAGATCGTCTTCATCAAGGCGCTTTGCCGCAAGGCCAACGTGGAGAAGCTCGACGCCGGGCCGAAAGGTGTCGTCGTCCATTTCCGCAAGCGGGAATTCCCCAATCCGGTCGGGCTGGTCAAGCTCATCGGCGAACAGGGCTCGCTGGCCAAGATCCGACCCGACCAGAGCGTCGTCTTCAGCCGTGACTGGGCGACGCCCGAGAAGCGGCTGGCTGGCTCAGCGGTTGTCATGACGCAGCTGGCGCGGCTGGTGGAGAAGGCGGCGTAGCAGCGCGTGGCTGGTGCTCTGGGCACAGCCGCATCGGCACTTTCGCAGTGCCGTGCTCATTCGCCACGCGACCACTTCCGGTCTAGAATAGGAAATCGGCTTCGTGTATGGAGCCGCGACCCCATATGGGGCGGATTGGCGGGCGATGGCGTCCGTGTGAAAGAGCGTTAGGTGCTTCGATGACGAAATGGTCGCCGAATTCGTGGAGAGCCAAGCCGATCCAGCAGGTTCCTGCCTATCCGGATCTTGCCGCGCTGAGGAACACGGAAGCCCAGCTTGCCACGTTTCCGCCGTTGGTTTTTGCAGGTGAGGCACGCAAGCTGAAGAAGCAGCTTGCAGCCGTCGCTGCCGGTGACGCATTCCTTCTGCAGGGCGGCGATTGCGCCGAGAGCTTCGCCGAGCATGGCGCCGACAATATCCGCGACTTCTTCCGGGTCTTCCTGCAGATGTCGGTGGTGCTGACCTTCGCCGGCGCCCAGCCGGTGGTGAAGGTCGGCCGTGTCGCCGGCCAGTTCGCCAAGCCGCGCTCGTCCGACAATGAGACCAAGGGCGGTGTGACGCTGCCGAGCTATCGCGGCGACATCATCAATGGCATCGAGTTCGACGCCAAGTCGCGCATTCCAGATCCGGCAAGACAGGAGATGGCGTACCGCCAGTCGGCGGCGACGCTCAACCTGTTGCGTGCCTTCGCCCAGGGCGGCTACGCCAGCCTGGAGAACGTGCATCAATGGATGCTCGGCTTCGTGTCCGACAGCCCGCAGGGCGAGAAATACGAGTCGCTCGCCAACCGCATCACCGAGACGATGGACTTCATGAAGGCCGTCGGCATCACCTCGGAGACCAATTACGCGCTGCGCGAGACGGATTTCTACACCAGCCACGAAGCGTTGCTGCTCGGCTACGAGGAGGCGCTGACCCGCGTCGATTCGACCTCCGGCGACTGGTACGCCACCTCTGGCCACATGATCTGGATCGGTGATCGCACGCGCCAACCCGACCATGCGCATGTCGAATATTGCCGCGGCATCAAGAACCCGCTCGGGCTGAAATGCGGTCCGTCGCTGACGCCGGATGGCCTGTTGCAGCTCATCGACCTGCTCAATCCGGAGAACGAGCCCGGCCGGCTGACGCTGATCGCCCGCTTCGGCTCCGACAAGGTTGCCGACCATCTGCCCAAACTGGTGCGCGCGGTGCAGAAGGAAGGCCGCAGCGTGGTGTGGTCGTCCGACCCAATGCACGGCAATACGATCGAGGCCGCCGGCTACAAGACACGGCCGTTCGACCGCATCCTGAAGGAAGTGCAGACCTTCTTCGAGGTGCACCGCGCCGAAGGCACGCATCCGGGCGGCATCCACATCGAGATGACCGGCAAAAACGTCACCGAGTGCACCGGTGGTGCCCGCGCCATCACCGCCGAAGAACTGCAGGACCGCTACCACACCCATTGCGATCCGCGCCTCAATGCCGATCAGGCGATCGAGCTGGCGTTCCTGGTGTCCGATCTGCTCAAGAAGAGCCATCCGGTCCAGCACAAGCAGGCCGTTAACGGCTGATATGATCTGAACTTTGATGTCGTTGAAGAAGCGCCGGGCGAAAACCGGCGCTTTTTGTATTCAATCCCGCCGGTGTCGCATTTGCTCGTGCCTAACGCGCGCAAAACTGGAATCCTGCCAGGCGATGGCAATTGCATCGGGAGGCCGACATGGCTGACAGTCACACCGGATCATGCTTGTGCGGGGCAGTGCGGTTCAAGACACGAGGACCGCTACGCGGTGTCATCTACTGCCATTGCTCGCAGTGCCGGAAGCAGAGCGGGCATTTTTATGCGGCGACCAACGTTGCCGACCGCGACATTACAATCGCCGGCGCGGAGAGCATCACCTGGTACGAGGCCTCTTCGTTCGCCAGGCGCGGCTTCTGCAAGACATGCGGCTCTCTATTGTTCTGGAAGCCGAGCGATGACGGCTATGTTTCGGTGATGGCAGGGCTGTTCGACGCGCCAACCAGGCTCCAAGGCGAATGTCATATCTTCGTCGGCGACAAGGGCGATTATTACGCCATCGATGACGGGCTGCCGCAGTTCGAGAAGTCGACGCCGTCGATCAAGGTGGCAGACGGCTGATTCTTTGCAGAGGCCGCCTTATTCCCTTGGTCCAGCCATTGCGCTATCCCCTGCCGGTGATTCCGAAGGGTTTTGGCATGCAGCGACTGATCGACGCTTTTTACAATTCGGTGCGGGCGTTTCGCAAACTGGCCGCCGGCGAGGAGGCCTTCCAGCTGGAGCTGACGCTGCTCGTGCTTGCCTTGCCGCTCGGCTGGTTCCTTTCGGAATCGTGGCGCGGCTATGCGTTGCTGATCGGCGCGGTGCTGCTCATGATCATGATCGAGGTGCTGAACACCGGCATCGAGGCGGCATGCGACGCGTTCAGCCGCGAATTCAACGTCGATATCCAACTGGCCAAGGATTGCGGTTCGCTGGCGGTGCTGATTTCGGTGGTGATCGCTGCCGGGGTATGGGGCGTCGCCGTCATCGAGCGGATCCTCGGGGTACCGATCTGACGTTTCAGACACTACATGCCGGTCAACTGAGGGGCCCGACATGGCCGATACCACCGGATTTCTGTTGCTTGAACGTGACGGCCTGCCGGACGATCTGCACTGGCTGGTCGAAAAATATCCGCGCGAGGACTGGCAGGCGCATGCCAATATCCACGGCATAGCCAATATGTGGCTGCAGCGGCACGACATGTTCCGCGAGCTTGGCGGCATGCTCACCAATGGTATCGGCGATTATCGAGAAAGTAGGCTGAACGCGCCGGAATTCGCGCGCTGGTTCGCGCCGCGCCTCAACCATTTCCTCGGCAATCTCGACGGCCATCACAATGTCGAGGACCATCATTATTTCCCGGTCTTCGCCAGGGCCGAGACCCGTCTGAAGCGCGGCTTCGAGATTCTCGATGCCGATCACCACACAATCCATGAGGGACTGGAGCGCAATGCCGAGGCGGCAAATGCCTTCATCCGCACGCTTCAGGAGAGCGAAGACAAACAGCGTTTCGCCGCCGATGCCTATGCCGACGAGAACGGCCGGTTGATCGCCATGTTGACCCGGCATCTTGCCGACGAGGAAGACCTGATCATTCCGCTGATCCTCGAGAAGGGTGATCGTGCGCTCGGCATTGATTGACGATCAGCTTCCCTTGTGGAGTTCCTTCTTGGCGACGATATGGGCCGCGAGCCAGCCGAGGATGGCCACAACGAGGCCGATTGCCAGAGCGATCAGTAATCGCTCGTGACGAGCCAGCGCTTGGCCGACGATGTGCTCCGCGCCCAGCCCGAAGACATAACCGACAGTGCAGAACAGTGCCGCCCAGACCACCGATGAGATGGCGTTGAGGATGACGAAGCGCGCCGCCGCAATGCCCGACAGCCCGGCGGCGATGCCGCCGACCAGGCGGAGGCCATAGATGTAGCGGTTCGACAGCACGAAAATGTTGGGATGAGAGGTGACAAGGCGGTAGGCGTGGCTGAAGCCCGGCCGGGCTCGGAGCCTGATCACGAATTTATGGTCGGCGAAGCTCCGTCCCAAGATGAAGAAGAACGTGTCGCCACCGAAGGCGCCGAGCGCGGCTGCGAGAAACGCCTGCCACGGGATGAAGACATGCTGATGCGCAAAAAAACCGCCAAGAATTGCGGCGCTTTCGCCCTCTGCGACGCAGCCCAGAAAAACCGCGACCAATCCATATTGCTCAATGAGACGATGGATGACTTCCGTCATGAAGACGTTCGCTGCTTCGACAGAATGTCGTCGATGCGCTTCACCTGCTCGGCCAGCCGGGCGATCTCGTCTCGCATGCCGATGATCTGGCTGTGGCGCAGTTCGTCGAGCTTTTCGTGTAACGCCATGATCTCGATCTCGGCCTTGAGATTAACCTCATAGTCGTGGGCGGCGTCGATTCGATCGCGCTCCGTCTGGCGGTTTTGCGCCATCATGATCACTGGCGCCTGCAGGGCGGCAACCATGGAAAGCACGAGATTGAGGAAGATGAAGGGATAGGGATCGAAGGCGGCGCGCGACAAGAGCCAGACATTGCCTGCCGTCCACAGGATCAGGAAGCCAAATGAATGCCAGGATGAAGGACCAAGAGCCGCCGATCCGGGCGATGGTGTCGGCCAGGCGATCTCCAAACGTCTGGTGAAAGGCGACGGCCTTGTTGGTGTCCTTGGAGATCGTGGTGCGCTCGAGCGTAGATTGCAGTACCCGGCTTTCGAGCGCGCTGAGGCCGTCCGGCTTTCGCTTCAGCCAGCGGCTTGCCAGGTCCTCGATCGTTTTGTTCATCGTCGCCTCCGTCGTCCGCGATGAGGTAGACGCTGCCGGTTCCTACGGGAAGTGGTAGATTGACGCGATGGGGTCAGGAAACAATGGTGGATTTTCAGAAAATTCGCGCCCGTGCAGCGAAGCGCAAAGGCGGTGAGGCAGCGCTGACGTCGCTGCTGGGTCCTATGCCCGACAATGCCGAGGTGGCAAAGATTACGGACGACCGGATCCTGTCGACCATGGCCGAGCGGGTTTTTGCCGCCGGCTTTGTCTGGCGCGTCATCGAGCAGAAATGGCCGGGTTTCGAGGAAGCATTTCTTGGCTTCGAGCCGAAGCGGCTGCTGTTCCAGCCTGACGATTTCTGGCACGATCTCACATTCGACAAGCGCATCGTCCGCAATCCGCAGAAGATCAAATCCGTACGCGACAACGCAGCCTTCGTCGAGCGCGTGTCGAAGGAGCATGGCAGCTTCGGCAAGTTCCTGGCCAATTGGCCGGCGGATGACCAGGTCGGATTGATGGCCTATCTCGGCAAGCATGGCAGCCGGCTCGGCGGCAATACCGGCCAGTATTTTCTGCGCTGGCTGGAGTGGGACGCCTTCATCGTCTCGGCCGACATGGCGGCAGCGCTGCGCGACGCCGGGCTCGACATCGCGCAGAGCCCGACATCGAAGAAGGACCTGGACAAGATCCAAGTACAGATAAACGCCTGGGCGGCGGAAACCGGGCTGCCGCGCCGGCACATTTCGCGCATTCTGGCAATGTCGATCGGCGAGAACCATCCGCCGGAAGCCTTGCGCGAATATATGGGCGAATAGGATCGACTGTTTGGTCCAAACGAACGCCATTGCTCGACGAATTTTGCCGCGCTAAACCCACGGGCATGACAGACAAGACCGCTCCAGACATATTGCGCATCGCCGTCGCCCAGCTCAATCCGACGGTCGGCGACGTCGCCGGCAATCTTGCCAAGGCACGCGAGGCGAGGGCGGATGCCGCCCGCCAAGGCGCCGACCTCGTGCTGTTTACCGAGCTTTTCCTTGCCGGCTATCCGCCTGAGGATCTGGTGCTGAAGCCCGCCTTCCTGAAGGCCTGCGAGCGGGCGGCGGAGGATTTCGCCGGCGATACCGCCGACGGCGGCCCGGGTTTCGTCATCGGCACGCCGTTGAAGCGCAAGACCGGCACGCACAATTCGATCATCTTTGCCGATGGCGGCAAGATCCTTGCCGAACGCTACAAGCTCGATCTGCCGAATTACGGTGAGTTCGACGAGAAGCGCGTCTTCCAGGCCGGCCCCGAGATCCAGGGGCCGGTCAATTTCCGCGGCGTGCGCGTGGGAGTGCCGATCTGCGAAGATATCTGGGGCGAGGTTGCCGTCTGCGAGACGCTGGCCGAAAGCGGCGCGGAAATCCTGCTGGTCCCGAACGGCTCGCCTTATTACCGCGGCAAGGTCGACGTCCGCCACCAGATCGTTATCCGCCAGGTCATCGAATGCGGACTGCCGATTATCTATGCCAACCAGCTTGGCGGCCAGGACGAGCTGGTTTTCGATGGCGCATCGTTTGCCATAGGTTCTGACAAGACGCTGGCCTTCCAGATGAGCCAGTTCGAGGAGACGGTCAACGTCACCACCTGGAAGCGAAAGAATGACATCTGGGTCTGCTCTGACGGACCGATGTCGAAAATCCCGGAGAAGGAGGAGGCCGACTACCGCGCCTGCATGTTGGGCCTGCGCGATTACGTCAACAAGAACGGCTTCAAGAATGTCGTGCTCGGCCTCTCCGGCGGCATCGATTCGGCGATCTGCGCGGCACTTGCCGTTGATGCGCTCGGCGAGGAACGGCTGCGCGCCGTGATGATGCCTTACCGCTACACTTCGAAGGACTCGCTGAAGGATGCCGAGGACTGCGCCCGCGCACTCGGCTGCCGCTACGATATCGTGCCGATCTTCGAGCCGGTCGAAGGTTTCCTGCACGCGCTGACGCAGCTTTTCGAGGGTACCAAGGAAGGTATTACCGAGGAGAACCTGCAGAGCCGTGCACGCGGCACTATCCTGATGGCGATTTCCAACAAGTTCGGCTCGATGGTGGTCACTACCGGCAACAAGAGCGAGATGTCGGTAGGCTATGCCACGCTTTATGGCGACATGAACGGCGGCTTCAATCCGATCAAGGATCTTTACAAGATGCAGGTCTATGCGTTGTCGAGTTGGCGCAACGCGCACGTGCCGCCGGGTGCGCTCGGTCCGTCCGGCGAGGTGATCCCGACCAACATCATCGACAAGGCGCCCTCGGCGGAACTGCGAGAGAACCAGACCGACCAGGATTCGCTGCCGCCCTATCCAGTGCTCGATGACATATTGGAGTGTCTGGTCGAGAACGAGATGGGCGTCGACGAGATCGTTGCGCGCGGCCATGACCGGGCGACGGTGGCGCGTGTCGAGCACCTGCTTTACGTCGCAGAATACAAGCGTCGGCAGGCGGCGCCCGGCGTGAAGATCACCAGGAAGAACTTTGGCCGCGATCGCCGTTATCCCATCACCAACCGGTTCAGGGATCGCGGGTAGGCCATTGGCCTGCGTAACGGTTTAGCCATGGCCAACCTTGAAATCAGCTTTGACCTGTCGCGGATCGACTTCCGGGCGACATCCGACATTTTGAAGGCGAGCTATTGGGGCAGCGGCCGCAGCGATGAACTGCACCGCCGCGCTTTTGCCAACTCACTGTGCGTCGGCGCCTATGTCGGCGGCAATCAGGTCGGCTTCGGCCGGGCGATCACCGACCGTACGGTATTTGCCTATCTCGCCGACATAATTGTCTGGCCCGGGTATCGCGGACAAGGCATCGGAACCCGGCTTGTCCAGGCGCTTATCGACCACTCGGACGTCAAGACGGTCACGCGTTGGAGCCTGTCGACCAACGACGCCCATGCGGTTTACGAGAAGCTCGGCTTCAGGCCTTCCACCGATGGCCGCTATATGCGCCTCGACCGTATCCCGGCAACCTGAACAGAGGCAGCGCACAACCCGCGATTGTTGCAAAATCGTCTCACTGCTTGGACCAGATGCGCTTTTGGCTATCTACTGACTTGGCGCGGCGTTGAGGCGTCTCTATAAACACCTCTCCGCGATTCCCCTTCAGGAGGAACCGAATGCCAGGATTTGACATCGTTATGCGAGGCTGCGAAGCCTAGGTCTTGGTCAGTGCGCCGCGAGATAGCCTCGCGGCAAGGCTGAACCGAGGCAGGTATTTCGCCGCTGCCGGTCGCCGCCCCTCTACAGGGCCGCCAAATACGCCAAACCTCCGCATCTCCGGGCGCCAAACGGCGCCGACGCGGTTTTTCAATTTCTACTTTCGTGGGATCGGGCTCGTTTGCGCCCGAATGACATCATGACTCGTTTTCGAATAGATTTGCGCGCGGGCGCCTTTCGCAGCGTTCTTGGCTTCACGCTCAGCCATTGGCGGTGTCAGCCGTGGCGGCTTGCCGGCATTATGGGCACATTCCTGCTGTCGACCTTGGCCGACGTGCTGACGCCGCTCTATTTCGGCCGGCTGGTGGATGCCGTCGCCAGCAGTGCTGCGGCCGACGATGTTGCGTGGAACGCGGCGACAGCGGCCTTTTCGATGCTGGTGGCCCTGGCGCTCACCGGTGTCGTGCTGCGCAATCTCGCCTTCATGGCCATTGTCGAGCTGACGTTGAAGATGATGGCGGATATCGCCGCCGACGCCTTCCACCGCGTCCAGCGCTTCTCCACCGACTGGCACGCCAACAGCTTCGCCGGATCGACGGTGCGCAAGATAACGCGCGGCATGTGGGCGCTCGACCTGCTCAACGACACGATCCTGATCGCGCTGCTGCCATCGGTCGTCATGCTCGTCGGCTCGACGCTGCTGCTTGGCTGGTTCTGGCCGCTGATGGGTGCTGTCGTCGCCACCGGTTCGGTTCTGTTCATCGCGGTGACGACGATGCTGTCGCTTGGCTATGTCGCGCCCGCGGCAAGGCTTGCCAATGCGTGGGATACACGGCTCGGCGGCTCGCTGGCCGACGCGGTAAGCTGCAACGCCGTGGTCAAGGGTTTTGGCGCCGAGGAACGCGAGGAGACGCGGCTCGCCGAGGTCGTCGCCAAATGGCGCGGTCGCACGCGCCGCACCTGGATGCGCGGCACCGTCAACGGCACCACGCAAGGGACGATGCTGCTGCTTTTGAGGGCAGCGGTCATCGGGTTCTCCCTGCTGTTGTGGTCGTGGGGGCAGGCGAGCGCCGGCGATGTCGCCTTCGTGCTGACCTCATTCTTCGTGCTGCAAGGCTATCTGCGCGACATCGGCACACATATCCGCAATCTGCAGCGCTCGATCAACGACATGGAGGAACTGGTCGACTTCCAGTCCGAACCACTCGGCATCGAGGATCGGCCCGGAGCCAAACCGATCCGGATCACCGATGGCCGTATCACCTTCGACAATGTCACGTTCCACTATGGCAGCCACCGCCTGCCGCTCTATCGCGACTTTTCGGTGGACATCGCGCCGGGCGAACGGGTTGGGCTGGTTGGCCATTCGGGCTCCGGCAAGACGACATTCGTCAAGCTGATCCAGCGCCTCTACGACGTGACTGCGGGCAATATCCTGATCGACGGCCAGGATATTGCGAATGTGGCGCAGGCGTCGCTGCGCGCACAGATCGCAATCGTCCAGCAGGAGCCGATCCTGTTTCACCGGTCGCTGGCCGAAAACATCGCCTATGCTCGGCCGGCCGCCACGCAGGCCGAGATCGAGCACGCGGCGCGATTGGCCAGCGCGCATGACTTCATTGCCAATTTGCCGAAAGGCTATGGCACGCTGGTCGGCGAGCGTGGCGTAAAGCTATCGGGTGGTGAGCGTCAGCGCGTTGCAATCGCACGCGCCTTTCTTGCCGATGCGCGCATTCTCATCCTGGATGAGGCAACGTCGAGCCTCGATTCGGAATCGGAGGTGCTGATCCAGCAGGCGATGGAGCGGTTGATGGTCGGCCGCACGACGCTGGTCATTGCCCACCGGCTGTCGACGGTGCGGGCGCTGGACAGGCTTTTGGTGTTCGATCGCGGCCGCATCGTCGAAGAGGGCTCGCATGACCAACTGATCCGGCTGCAAGGCGGCATCTACCGCCGGCTGTTCGAACGCCAGGCGCTTGAACTGACCAAAGGCCTGGTGATCTGACGGTTGCGGTGCCGCGCGTCTTGATAGACGTGCGGCGCTGCAGTCTTTTCTTCGCCTTTGTCATGTTCTATGTCTGCCGCCGAGCGCGGGGGCGCGTCTTGTCAACAGCAAAACCATCCGGTACGCCCTGCTCATGACAGTTACCGTCCGTTTCGCCCCGTCACCGACCGGCCGCATCCATATCGGCAATGCGCGCACCGCTTTGTTCAATTGGCTGTTCGCCATCAAGAACAAAGGCCGCTTCATCCAGCGCTTCGACGACACCGACGTCGCCCGTTCGACGCAGGAGTTTTCCGACGCTATCCTATATGACCTGCATTGGCTGGGCATCTTCCCCGATGCCACGGAGTACCAGTCGCGGCGGGTCGAAATCTACGATGCCGCACTGGAGAGGCTGAAGGAGGCGCGCCTCGTCTATGCTTGCTATGAGACGCCTGAAGAGCTCGACCTGAGGCGCAAGGTGCGCCGCACGCGTGGCCTGCCGCCAGTCTATGGCCGCGAGGCGCTGACGCTGGCACCCGAGCAGGTGGCGGAATATGAGGCCGATGGCCGGCGGCCGCACTGGCGCTTTCTGCTGCCCAACTTCAGCAGCGATCCGCTACAGCCGGAGCGCACCGAAATCCACTGGAACGACCTGGTGCGCGGCGAAGAGACCGTCGACCTCGCCTCGCTTTCAGACCCGGTTCTGCGGCGTGAGGACGGCACCTACCTCTACACATTGCCTTCGGTTGTCGACGACATCGACATGGGCATCAGCCATGTCATTCGCGGCGACGACCACGTCACCAATACCGGCGTCCAGATAGCCCTGTTCCGAGCACTTGGCGCGGAGCCGCCGGTGTTGGGCCACCACAATCTCCTGATAACGGCATCAGGCGAGGGACTTTCGAAGCGCACCGGCGCGCTGTCCATCCAGAGCCTGCGTGAGAGCGGCATCGAGCCGATGGCGATCGCTTCGCTGGCGGTGCTCGTCGGCACCTCGGAAAACGTCGTGGCGGTGCCAACGATGGCCGAGCTAGTCGAGCGCTTCGATCCGGCTGCAACATCGAAATCCGCCGCCAAATTCGACCCGGACGAGCTCTTCGTGCTCAACCGCACGCTGCTGCATCACATGCCGTTTTCCGAGGCGCGCGACCGGCTGATCGTGCTCGGCATCTCCGGCGAACAGGCCGAGTCTTTCTGGCTGGCCGTGCGCGGCAATCTCGACAGGCTGGCCGATGCGGCGATCTGGTGGCGTACGCTTCGAGACGGTCCAGAGGAGCCGGCGGAGTTTTCCGACGAGGACCGCGACTTTCTTCGCCAGGCATTCGAGTTGCTGCCGGAAGAGCCTTGGAACGGCACCGTCTGGAAGGACTGGACGGGCAAGATCCGAGCGGCGAGCGGCCGTAAGGGCAAGGCGCTGTTCATGCCGCTCAGGCTGGCGCTTACGGGACAGCCTTCGGGTCCGGAGCTTGCAGATCTGTTGCCGCTGCTGGGTCGGGAAGGAACGTTGGCCCGACGACCCTGACCTTGCGCTGCTCCGGCGGCGGCAGCGATGTCGGCGAGGGCACAGGTTTGACAGCAAGCCGTTTGATCGCCTCACGGTCGAGGCCGCCTTCTGCATTGGCCAAGGTCTCCGGGTCGGCGGCCGGATCAGGCCTGGCAACCAGCAGCGGAACGAACGGGGTGGTCGCCACGTTCGCCTCAGATTGTCCCGGGGTTGGCGGGTTGCCGGCAATGATCTCGAAATTTTGCCCGGCATTGCAGCCGCAGGTCGGCGGCCGCGGCATGTCGGATTGCTTGTAGAGGTAGGCCGTCGGCAGTTCGATATAAGGCCTGCCCGTCACCGAAGACGTCATCGACGCCGAATCGCTGTTCATGCCGCGCGTGTAGAAAACCTGCATCTCGGTGCCGGGGCAGCTCGATTCGCAATTCTTCTGATCGCGCTCGAAATCGCCCAGCGAGGCAGCATTCGACATCGGGAAGAAATAGCCGTCGCAGGTCCGCACACACATGGTGCGGAATTCGCCTTGGGGCTGGCCCATGTCGGCGCTGTTGAGCACGGTGCGGATGTTGCCCGGCTGGCTCAGTTCTTCAGCCTGGTCGGCCTCTTCGGGCTGACTGCCCAAAAGCTGGTCGAGCAGGTTTCGCTTGCCGTTTTCACGGCTGGCTTCGCGGACCGGCGCGGGCGTCCGGGCCGCCGCATCATCGCGGCAGCCATTGGCGTCAAGCAACGTCAATATGCGCGCACGATCACGTCGCGAACCACCGCCGGCAAGGTCGCCGCGCTTGGCCTGCAGGGCGTCGAGATTGGCTGCCATGCGATCGATGGTGGCGTCGAGTGCTGCGCATGCGTTGGCGTTGCGGCGAGACAGCGAAAAGCCGCAGCCGGCGCTGCTGGCCTGCCTGACGGCCTTTGAAATCTGCTGGCGCTGCCGGACGATTGCGTCGTCATATTTCCTGAGCAATGCCGGTTTGCCGCCGCCACCACGAGAAGCGGCGGCAAGATCGGCTTCAAGCTGGCGGCAGAGGCGGGAAGCGGCCTGTGCCTGAGTGGCGGCAATGCCGCACAGCACCACGGCGCCGAGCAGCGCAGCGGCCCGCGTCAGCTTCCAACTTGCGCCCGTCATCCCTCCGGAACTCCGCCTGCCTGTCGTTCAGAAAGCTACCGCGCTTGCGGTTAACCGTTTGTTTAGCATACCGCCGATTCCGCCTTCAGCCCAAATCGGCGATGGCTTGCGCCAGTGCGCGGCTTCGATCACGACCGGTGCTGTCATTTCGACCACGCCACACTGCGTATTCGGACAGAGCCAGAACCGCGACGTCCTGGCACTGCACGAAAAAGGCGTATTCGCCCAGAAGAATGCCTGGATTCAGTAACGCCCGGAGGCTTGGCATGACCGCGATTACCCGTCGAGCCGCGCTGCAGTTTGGTCTTTTGTGCCTGGCGATGCCGGATGCCATGGCGCAGCAAAAGCCCATCGCGCTGGATTGGGGTACCAGATTGGTTGAAGCTGCCCGTGAGCAGATCGGCGTCACCACACTCTACGATCCGACCTATACACGCCTGGCCTATCCGGGCGGGGACGTTGGGCCCGAGCGGGGTGTTTGCACGGATGTCGTGATCCGTGCCTATCGCCGCGCCTTCGATCTCGACCTGCAAAAATTGGTGCATGAGGATATGCGGGCCAATTTTGCCGCCTATCCGAAGGCTTGGGGCCTGAAAGCGCCGGACCGCAACATCGACCACCGCCGTGTGCCCAATCTTGCGGTCTATTTCGAGCGGCGCGGTGCCACCTTGCCCGTCAGCCAAGACCCCGCCGATTATCGGCCTGGGGATCTCGTCGCCCAGATGCTGCCCGGCAATCTGCCGCATATTGCCATCGTGTCGTCCAATCGCTCCACATTGGTACCGACAAGAAGACTGGTCATTCACAATATCGGCGGCGGCGCCAGGGAAGAGGACACTTTGTCTGCCTTCAGGCAGACAGGGCATTTCCGGTTCAAGCCAGTCTGAGAAAGCCCGCGGCTATCCCAGTTCGACGATGGCTTGCGCCTTATGCGCGGCTTCGACCACTGCCAGTGCGGTCATGTTGACGACGCCGCGCGACGTGACCGACGGCGTCAATATGTGCGCCGGGCTGTCGGTGCCGAGCAGGATCGGGCCGACATGCAGCGCGTCCATCATCGTGCGCAGCGCGGTCAGCGTGATGTTCGCCGAATCGAGATTGGGGAACACCAGCAGATTGGCTTCGCCCTTCAGCCGCGAATGCGGATAGACGCGCTGGCGCAGCTGCTCCGACAGTGCCGAGTCGGCATGCATCTCGCCGTCGCATTGCAGGTCGGGCGCGATGCGCGCCAGGATCGCCGCCGCCTGCCGCATCTTCATGGCGCTTGGCGAATCGCGGGAGCCGAAATCCGAATGCGAAAGCAGGGCTGCCTTGGGCTCGATGCCAAAACGCTGAATCTCCTCGGCCGCCAGAACGGTCATCTCCGCAATCTCCTCGGCGGTCGGATCGACGGAGACATGGGTATCGGTGAGGAAGATGATGCCGCGCTGCGAAATCAGCATGGAAAGCGTCGACAGGTCGCGATCCCTAATGCCGGCGCGTGGCCCGATGATCAGCGTGACGTTGCGCAAATGGCGCTCGAAACGGCCCTCAAGGCCGCAGACCATGGCGTCGGCGTCGCCGCGCTTCAGGGCAAGGGCGGCGATCACCGTATTGTCGGTGCGCACCATGGTGCGTGCCGCTTCCGTAGTCACCCCACGGCGGCCGGCAAGCTCGATCAAAAGGTCGACGTAGTGGCGGTAACGCGGATCGTCTTCCGGGTTGATCAGGCCGAAATCGACGCCCGGCTTGATGCGCAGCCCATAGCGTTTCAACCGCACGTCGATGACGTGCGGGCGGCCGATCAGGATCGGTTCGGCTATGCCTTCCTCGAGCACGACCTGCGCGGCGCGAAGCACGCGCTCGTCCTCGCCGTCGGCATAGATGACGCGCTTAGCGCTCGACGTCTTGGCCATCGAGAACACGGGCTTCATGACCAGGCCGGAGCGGAAGACGAAGCGGTTCAGCTTGTCGATATAGGCGGCGAAATCGGTGATCGGCCGGGTCGCGACGCCGGTCTCGCAGGCTGCCTTGGCAACGGCGGGGGCAATGCGCAGGATCAGCCGCGGATCGAAAGGCGAGGGGATCAGGAACTCCGGGCCGAAGATCGGCGTCTCGCCGGAATAGGCGCGCGCGGCAACGTCGGACGGCTCTTCGCGGGCAAGCGCTGCGATCGCCCGAACGGCGGCCATTTTCATCTCTTCGTTGATGGCACTTGCGCCGCAATCCAGCGCGCCACGGAAGATGTAAGGAAAACAGAGTACGTTGTTGACTTGATTGGGGAAATCGGAGCGGCCGGTGCAGATCATCGCATCGGGTCGCGCCGCCCGTGCCGCTTCCGGCATGATCTCGGGATTGGGGTTGGCCAGCGCCAGGATCAACGGCTTGGGCGCCATGTGGTGGAGCAGTTCCGGTTTCAGTACGCCGGCGGCAGACAGGCCGAGAAACACGTCGGCGCCGGGCAGAACGTCAGCCAGCGCGCGCGCCTCGGTATCCTTGACATAGGGGTCTTTCCAGCGGTCCATCTCCTCGACGCGGCCCTTATGGGCGACCCCGAACCGGTCGGTGACCCAGATGTTTTCGACCCGCGCGCCGAGCGAGACCAGTAGGTTGAGGCAGGCAAGCGCCGCAGCACCAGCGCCCGACGTGACGATCTTGATGTCTGAGATGGACTTGCCGGCGAATTCCAGCCCGTTGAGCACGGCGGCGGCGACGATGATGGCGGTGCCGTGCTGGTCGTCATGGAAGACTGGTATGCCCATCCGAGCTTTCAACTGCTCCTCGACTTCGAAGCATTCGGGCGCCTTGATGTCTTCCAAGTTGATGCCGCCGAAGGTTGGTTCCAGCGCCGAGATCGTCTCGACCATGCGCTCGATGCCCGGTGCGTCGATCTCGATGTCAAAGACATCGATGCCGGCGAACTTCTTGAACAGCACCGCCTTGCCCTCCATCACCGGCTTGGAGGCGAGCGGACCGATATTGCCAAGGCCGAGCACCGCCGAACCGTTGGTGACGACGCCAACAAGATTGGCGCGGGCTGTATAGTCGGCAGCGGTTGCCGGATCGTCGCGGATTTCAAGGCAGGGGGCGGCGACACCCGGCGAATAGGCAAGCGCCAGGTCGCGCTGGTTGCCCAGCGGTTTCGTCGCCTGGATTTCAAGTTTTCCGGGACGGGGATGCTTGTGGAAATAAAGCGCCGCTTCGTCGAGGTCGGATCGGGCCGCCTTCTTGCTTTCGCCTGTCATGACGGCCGCCTCCTCAGTTCAGTCCGTTTGGTGTTTTGAGTCTCTTAGCATGCAGCCGAGGCTTTTCGAGAGGTGATATGTCGCAAGCGCGAGCTTACGGCTTGCACCGCCCGCCGGCCCTGTACGGTCTGCCATTGAAATGTTGGGGCGATAGGCGCGTTGCTGGAGCGAGCTGCGAGCCGAATGTCTGCTTCAGGTGGTGGTTTGCGGACGATTAGGTATTCTTTCGCTAGTTCGCTGTGGGGCTGTTGCTCCTATAAAGTGCACGAAAGAAACTCTTGGAATAGCGATCGTACCAAGCGGCAGCCCACTCGCCGACAAGTCGCTCTGTCGACGACACCCTACGCCGGTAGTCGACTGTTCGGCGGATACCTCCTTCTTCCTCAAGCTCGATGTCCAGGTGAGTAAACTTTGGGGCCGCATCCGAAAACCTGAGATACATGTATGCAAACACCGCGATATGACGTTTACCCATTGATAAGCAACGATTTTCAA
Source organism: Mesorhizobium sp. M1365 (assembly GCF_040317865.1). NCBI lineage: Bacteria > Pseudomonadati > Pseudomonadota > Alphaproteobacteria > Hyphomicrobiales > Phyllobacteriaceae > Mesorhizobium > Mesorhizobium sp. M1365. The sequence goes on along the minus strand of NZ_JAMYLG010000008.1, from coordinate 111,543 downwards.
TCGCCACCACCGCAGACTGGACTGTGGCGAAATCCTCTAGCCTAACCGCTCGTTCTAGACGAACGAAGTCAAGGAACAATCTCCGGTCGGTAATTGCAAGGTTGCCGTCGGCCGTGTCTCGAACCCCGTGCGACAGCAGTTTTTGCGCAACAAAGCGATAAATAGACGCCATTCGCCGGTCTCATTTTCATTTGCGAGGCAGGACATAGCATGCGGACTAACCCTAGTTCTTGTGAACTGGGCGCCCTTTTTGAGGTCGTCTCCCACTATTCAGTGGGCATTGAGCATTGGATTCTCGCTAGAACGCACTGACATAGAGGCCGCCGTCGACCGGTATGTTCTGACCGGTCAGGTAACCGGCATGGACCGAGCACAGGAAGGCGCAGATCTGGCCGAATTCCTCCGGTGTACCGAGCCGTTTGGCCGGAACGTTGGCTGCTGCTTGCGCTTTGCGCGCGGCGGCGGCGGCTGGATCTTCGGGCGTGCCGGCCTCGTGCGGGCCGCGCAGCCGGTCGGTGTCGAGTTTTCCCGGCAGCATGTTGTTGATCGTCACATTGCGGTCGATCACCGTCCGCGCGACGCCGGCAAGCAACGAAGTGAGGCCGGCGCGGGCGCCGGACGACAGGTCGAGGCCGGGGATAGGCACATAGACCGACAGCGAGGTGATGTTGACGATGCGGCCGAAGCCGCGCACCGCCATGCCGTCGATCACGGCCTGAACCAGTTCGACAGGGGTCACCATGTTCTGGGTGACGCCCTCGAGGATCTTTTCGCGGTCGAGCGCGCGGAAATCGCGAAACGGCGGACCGCCATTGTTGTTGACGAGGATGTCGGGATCGGGGCAGGCGGCAAGCAGCGCCTTCTGGACATCGGGCTTGGATACGTCGCCGACGATTTCGGTCACCTTGACGCCGAATTTCTCGCGCAGTTCAGCGGCGGTTTTGGCCAGCACGTCGGCGTTGCGGCCATTGATCACCAGATCGCAACCTGCCTCTGCCAGTGCCATGGCGCAGCCGCGTCCCAAGCCTTTGCTCGAAGCGCAGACGATGGCCTTCTTGCCGCGAATGCCGAGATCCATGGTGATTTTCTCCTCTGATTGCCGCCGCAACCTATCCGGATGGCTGGACCAATCGCAACCGTCATACGGTTGTTGCATGAATCGGGGCATAGGCTCAGGCGAAAGCAACGGTGACAAATGATGTACGGCGCAGAGCCTCGCACTTTCCGCAGCATGTTCATCTCCGACGTCCATCTCGGATCGAAGGCGGCGAAGGCCGAATTCCTGATCGATTTCCTGCGCCATCACGATGCCGATATCATCTATCTCGTCGGCGACATCGTCGACGGCTGGCGCCTGAGACGAAGCTGGCATTGGCCGCAAAGCCATAACGACGTGATCCAGAAATTGCTGCGCAAGGCGCGCAAGGGCGCCAGCATCACCTACATCGCCGGCAACCATGACGAGTTCGCGCGACAGTTCCAGGGCGTTCATTTCGGCGGCATTGTCGTCGCCGACCGCGCCATCCACGACACCGCCGATGGCAAACGCCTTCTTGTCATCCATGGCGACCAGTTCGACACCGTCGTCCATAATGCGCGCTGGCTGGCCTATCTCGGCGACTATGCCTACGACGCGGCGATGCTGCTCAACCGCGTCATCACACGTCTGCGCCAGGTGCTCGGCTTGCCTTATTGGTCGTTCTCGTCCTGGGCCAAGGTCAAGGTCAAGAAGGCGGTGAATTTCATCGGCTCGTTCCAGACCGTGCTGACCGAGGAGGCGCGCCGCTCGCATGTCGACGGCGTGATCTGCGGGCACATCCACCATGCCGCGATCGAAAGCTATGAGGACGTGCAATACATCAACACGGGCGACTGGGTGGAGAGCTGCACGGCGGTGGTCGAGCATTTTGACGGCAGGATGGAGATCCTGCACTGGGCGCATGTCCTGCCGGAGACTCCGGTCGGCAGCGAGGTGCTCGTGCCGATCGACATCAAGGGCAGGGCAGTCCAGGCGGCTTGACCAAATCCGGCCGCATCTCGCTTCAATCGGTTAGTCCAGCGGTTTCATCGACTTTTTCGCCGTGTTAAGCAGCGGCAGGTGTGGCGGGCCGACCCGGCTGAATGCCGTGCCGACGGATCGCCTGTCAATGTCCTCGCTGCCGCCGCTTTCGCCCGAACAGCTCGTCAAGCCACGCCATTTCGAACTGCGCATGAGCTTGATCTTCTTTACGCTCTTCGTTCCGCTCGGGACGCATGTGCCGTATTTCCCGCTGTGGCTGCAGGCGAAGGGGTTCCATGCCGAACAGATAGCCGTGATCCTCGCCGCGCCGATGTTCCTGCGCGTGGCGACGACGCCTTTTCTTACTGCGCTGGCAGACAAAGCGAGCGATCGCGCCAATGTCTATGTTGCGCTGGTCGCCGCATCGCTGATCCTGTCCGCCGGCTACCTCCTGCCGCCGACCTACACAACGGTACTTGCCGTGTCGCTGGCCCTGACGGTGGTCTGGACGCCGCATTCGCCGATTGCCGATTCGCTCGCCCTTTCAGGTGTTCGCCGCTTCGACTCGAATTACGCAAGCATGCGCAAATGGGGCTCGATCTCCTATCTCTGCGCCAATCTCGCCGGCGGTTTCATCCTGTCGGCGAGCGGTGCCCAGGCTGTCCCGGTGGTCATCTTCGCGGCGCTGTGTGCCGCGCTAGCCGCCGGACTGATTGCGCCGCGCCTCGGCCGTCCACGCCGCGCCTCGCCGCTTTCGGCCGCCGATATCCAGCAATCGGTACCGAAACTCCTCAACCGGTACTTCCTCTATTTTTCGACAGGCGTCGGCGTCATCACCGCCAGCCACGCATTTCTCTACGGTTTCGTGTCGATCTACTGGAAGTCGATCGGCATCAGCGATTCGGTTGTCGGGCTTCTGTGGGGGTGGGGCGTCGTCGCCGAGATATGCATGTTCGTCGTTTTCACCCGCGCTTTCGCCTCCTTCTCGGTCGTCTCAATCATGCTGATTGCCGGGATCGGCGCGATCGTGCGCTGGTTCGCCTTTCCGCTGATCTGGCCGCTTGGGCTTGGCGTTGGCGGGTTTTTCGCGATCCAGACGCTGCACGCGGTTTCGGTGGCGCTGGTGCTGATCGGCCTGCAAAAGATGATCGGTGAGACGGTCGCGGAAGAACGCACCGGGGCGGCGCAAGGCATCGCCTACTTCTCCAATGGCTTCTTCATGGCGGCGGCGACGCTGATTTCCGGTCCTCTTTACGACCGCTTCGGCGCAAATGGCTTCTTTGCGATGATCCCGATCGCTCTGACGGGCCTGGCTCTGATCGGGCTTGCCGCGCGGTCAGCCCCACAGCGCCCGCTCGGGCGGTGACACCAGCGAACCTTGGTAGACGAGACCGGGAACGCGGTCGCTGGCCAGCAGCAGCGGACCGTCGAGATCGACGAAATCGGCATCCTGCGCCAACAGCACGGCCGGCGCCATCGCAAGCGATGTGCCGACCATACAGCCGACCATGACACCAAGAGCCAGTTCGCGGGCGCGGTCGCGAAGCACGAGTGCAGCGGTCAGGCCACCCGATTTGTCGAGCTTGATGTTGACGGCGTCGTAAAGGCCGACAAGCGCTTCAAGGTCCTTCGCCTCGTGCACGCTTTCGTCGGCACAGATCGGTACCGGATGCGCGATGTGGCGAAGAATACCGTCATGTCCCGCCGGCAGCGGCTGTTCGATCAAGACGATACCGTGCTCGGCGGCAAAGGCGAGGTTTGCGACGATATTGTCGTCATTCCAGCCCTCATTGGCGTCGAGAATGATTCGGCTGTCGGGTGCTGCCGCCGTCACTGCACGGATGCGCGCGATGTCGTTGTCGCCGCCGATCTTGACCTTGAGTAGCGGGCGCTGGGCGTTAGCGCGGGCCTGCGCCGCCATCGCCTCCGGCTCGGCGAGCGACAATGTATACGCCGTCTCAAGCGGTCGTAACGGAACGGTTCGTATCGTATGCGCCACGGGTGTTCCGCTGATCTTCGCTTCCAGGTCCCAGAGCGCGCAGTCGATGGCACTGCGTGCCGCGCCGGCAGGCATGGCATCGAGCAGGGCGATGCGGCTGATGCCGCGCGCGATCTCGCTGCGCATCGCCTCGATCGCGTCGCGCACACCCTCCATGGTTTCGCCATAGCGCTTGTAAGTGACGCATTCGCCGCGTCCTGTACGGCCGTTTTCGGTGATGGCGCAGGAAATCACCTCCGCTTCGGTCTTCGAGCCGCGCGAAATGGTAAAGGTCCCGGCTATCGGAAAGCGCTCGGCCTCGACCGAAATGACACGCGCCATATTTTTCTGCTCCGGCTGTGCAACAAGGAGGATATCGGCAAATCGACAGGTCGGCCCCGTCAGGCTAAACAGGACGCCATGTTGACCATCCGCAAACGCGACGCAAGCGGCCCTGCCAAGGAGCCCGATCACCAGCCGCGCATCGCGATCGGCGAGGAGGGCGGCGTTCTCGGCTGCGCTTTCTCGGGAACCTGGACGACGCGCACCGTGGCGCTGGTCGATGCCGAGATGCGCAAGATCGAGAAGCGCAGCGGCTTCAAGACGCTGGCGCTCGACCTTTCACAAATCGAGAAGATGGACACAGCCGGGGCGTGGCTGATCGACCGCCTGGTCAGCAGCTTCGAAAAGAAGGGCGTCGAGATCACGATGCAGGGGCAAAGCGAGATAGCCTCGATCCTGCTTGGCGCCGTCGGGGACGCCGTTCGTCGCGAGCCCGAATCAGGTCCGGCAAAGCCGCCCAACTTCATCATTCGCGGGCTCGAGGCGGTTGGCCGGCGCGTTTATGAGATGCGCGACGATTTCCTGGCCGCAATGAATATCCTCGGCGCCACGATACGCGGCTCGCAGATGAAGCTTGGCCGTGGCCATGCCGTCAACATGGCGGCAATCTTCAACCAGATCGATCGCATGGGTGTCGGCGCCATACCGGTAGTCGTGCTGATGTCGGCCATCGTCGGTGCGATCGTCGCCCAGCAAGGCGCTTATCAGCTCAGCTATTTCGGCGCCGACATCTTCGTCGTCGACCTGGTCGGGGTGCTGATCCTGCGCGAGCTCGGCGTGCTGATGACGGCGATCATGATCGCCGGCCGCTCCGGTAGTGCGATCACCGCCGAGATCGGCTCGATGAAGATGCGCGAGGAGGTCGATGCGCTGAAGGTGATCGGTCTTAACCCAATCGGCGTGCTGGTGTTTCCGCGGCTCGTCGCGCTGGTCGTCGCGTTGCCTTGCCTGACGATCATCGCCAACTTTGCCGCACTGGGCGGCGGCATTTTGGCTGCATGGCTCTACTCCGATATTGCACCGGCAGCGTTCATCGACCGGCTGCGTGTCGCAATCGACCTCAGCACCATCTTTGCCGGCCTGATCAAGGCGCCGTTCATGGCCATGATCATCGGCATAATTGCCTCGGTCGAGGGCATGAAGGTTGGCGGCAGCGCCGAATCGCTTGGCCAGCATGTGACCGCCTCCGTGGTGAAGTCGATCTTCGTGGTCATTATCCTCGACGGGCTTTTCGCCATGTTCTATGCAGCGATCGAGTTCTGAGATGGCGCTGCCGGGCACAAACACGACCAAGGTGGCGGCGAAAGCCAAAGAAGACGAGATCGTGCTGTCGGCGCACGACGTCACGGTGTCGTTCGCCGATCAGGTCGTTCTGGACAAACTGTCGCTCGATATCTGGCGCGGGGAGATTCTCGGCTTCGTCGGTGCCTCCGGTGCCGGCAAATCTGTTCTCTTGCGCACCATCCTTGGCTTGACGCGCAAGCAATCGGGAACAATCAAACTGTTCGGCGTCGACGTCGAGAAGGCAACCGAAAGGGAGCGCCTTCGCATCGACATGCGGCTTGGCGTGCTGTTCCAGCATGGCGCCCTTTTTTCGGCGCTGACGGTCCTCGAAAACGTTCAGGTGCCGATGCGCGAATATCTCGATTTGCCGAAGAAGCTGATGGACGAACTTGCCATGCTCAAGGTCGAGCTGGTCGGATTGCCGCCGGATGCGGCGCAGAAATTCCCCTCCGAGCTCTCGGGCGGCATGATCAAGCGTGCTGCGCTGGCGCGCGCCCTGGCACTCGACCCGGACATCGTTTTTCTCGACGAACCGACGTCCGGGCTCGATCCGATCAGCGCGGCTGAGTTCGACGAATTGGTCGTCAAGCTGCGCGATACGATGGATTTGACCGTGTATATGGTCACGCACGATCTCGACACGCTGTTTACGGCGTGCGACCGCGTGGCGGTGCTTGGCAAAAAGAAAGTGCTGGTCGAGGGCACGATCGACGACATGCTCAGGAGCGAGGAACCCTGGGTAAAATCCTATTTCCGCGGAAAACGCGCCCGGCAACTTGATCTTGCGGCGCGCGCATAGCCATAAGTGAGCAATGGAAACCAGGGCCAACTACGTCATTGTCGGCATTTTCACGCTGGCCGCGATCCTCGCGGCTTTCGCTTTCGTCTATTGGACGGCGGCAATCGGCGAAAAGGGTGAGACGACGGTGCTGCGCGTGCGCATTCCAGGCTCCGCTTCGGGGCTCGGCCGTGGCAGTTTCGTGCTGTTCAATGGCGTCAAAGTCGGCGACGTGCGCCGTGTCTATATCGACGTCGACAATCCGACCGCTGCTATCGCCGACACCGAAATAGACCGGAATACACCCATCACCAAGTCGACGCAGGCCGATATCGGGCTTGCCGGCCTCACCGGCCAGGCCAACATCGAGCTCAAGGGCGCCGACCCCAAGGAGCCAAAACTTCTCGACGAGGCGGAAAAGGAAGGCCGTGTCGCCGAGATCGTCGCCAATCCGTCGGCGGTCACCAACCTGCTGCAGACGGCGCAGAACATCTTCACCCGCGCCGACAAGGTCCTTTCGGAGCTCGAAGGCTTCACCAAGGATGTTCGCGGGCCGCTGACGCAAACCGTCAACAATGTCCAGACCTTCTCCGATGCACTGGCCAGGAATGCGGACGGCGTCGACAAGTTCCTGGCCAGCGTCAGCTCGCTGGCGGACGAACTGAAGGGTGTTTCGGGCAAGCTCGACGGCACCCTGAAGGCGGCGGAAGGGCTACTCAACGCCGTCGACAAGGACCAGATCAAGAGCATCGTCGCCAATGTCGACACAGTCACTTCCAACCTCAAGGAAACCAGCAAGCAGTTCGACACGGTCATCAAGAACGTGGACACCGCGGTCGGCTCGATCAACGACTTCGCCCAGAAGACGCAAGGCACGCTGGCCAAGGTCGACGGCGTTCTCGACGGCATCGATCCGGCTGAGGTTCGCACCGCGCTGGCCAATATCCAAAAGGCCAGCGAAAACGCCAACGAGGCTGCCGCCGACATCGCCAAGGTGACCAACAAGTTCGCCAACCGAGCCGACGACATCGATGAAACCATCAAAGACGCGCACCAGCTCGCAGGACGCCTCAACGATGCCTCGGTGCGAGTCGACGGTATCCTTGCCAAGGTCGACAAACTGCTCGGCTCCGGTCAGGCCGACGGCGTCATGGCCGATGCGAGGGCGACGCTCAAATCGTTCAAGCAGGTCGCCGACACGCTGAACGCCCGCCTCGGCACCATCACCGACAATCTGGCGCGGTTCTCGGGACAGGGGCTGCAAAACGTCGAATCGCTGGTCCAGGACAGCCGTCGTTCGATCAACCGCATCGAAGAGGCGGTGACCGACCTCAGCCGCAATCCACAGCGGATCCTGTCCGGCGGCGAGGGTGAGGTCCGGCAGTTCGACGGCAGGGTGCGCCGTTGACTTCGGCCTGCGCCCACCGCAAGAACATAGCTTGCGGATGCGCGTTGTTTCCACGATCCGGGGGGGATCGCGTTTGAAATCGATCAGTTCAGGCAGCGTCAGATCGAGTGGGTTCAAGACCGGAGCGGCACTGCTGGCGCTTTCGCTCGCCGGCTGCGCGGCGCTGGGCGGCAAGCCGGCGCCGCTGGATACGTTTGAGCTTTCGGCGCCGTCGCTGGAAGCGCGTGCCCACAGCCGTCGCCAGATACTCATCGCTCAGCCATCGGCGCTCAAGGCGCTGGACAGCCAGAACATCGTCATTAAGCCATCGCCGCGATCGATCCAGTATCTCAAGGGCGCGCAATGGGCCGACCGGCTGCCGATGATCGTACAGGCGCGGCTGGCAGAGACGTTCCAGCGCTCGGGCAGCTTCACCGGCGTCGGCAAGCCAGGCGAGGGGCTGGCGATCGACTATCAGGTGATCGTCGAGATCCGCTCGTTCGAGGTGCGTGTCGATGGCGGCGAACATGCCGAGGTCGAGCTGTTCGTGCGCCTGTTGAATGACCGCAACGGTGAAGTGCGCGCTTCGAAGACGTTTAGCGCCATCGCGCCCGTTTCGGGCAATGGCAACCAGGCCTATGTCGGCGCGCTCGATGCCGCGTTCGGCGATGCGGCCGGGCAAATCGTCCGCTGGACGGACACCGTGATCTGAACCGGGCTAGCTGCTGTGAGGCGGCTGGAGACCGAAGCAGCTCACGGAGCGTATTCGACAAGCGTATGATCTTCGCCCGCGAGTTCATCGTTGATGATTGAGGCTATGGTTTCCCAATCACCTCCAGCCAGCCCTGCGCCAATTTTCGGGTAGCCGATTCTTTTGCCCGCGAATTTACCTTTGACGGCCTGCATGACTTTTCGAATTGCCTGGTAGTCGGCTTTCACGCCTTTGCCCTGCCAATGGAACTGAGTGTAGCCGTTGACAACATGGAAAATGCGGCTGCCTCGCTTGATTTCGGCAACGGATATGCTTCCCAGCTTGGCTGGGTCACCCTTCAATGTCGCGCAATCCGCAGCATATGCTTCGGGAAAACGCTGCTTTATGGAAAGAGCAATTCCTTTGCCCATCTGGCACTGGCAGTTGCATCCATGCACAATGACATCGAACGTTCCGTCGAGCGCAAGCTGAAGCAGATCACCGCGAATTGTCTGCATTGCCACGAGATACCGGCCTCTGCTCTGGGCGCAAACATCCGACCAAATCAGGAGATTTGCGGACTATCTTTTTCAGTATCGGGTCTAAGCAGAAAGGGCAGAGTGCACTTTCTGTTTTCCTGTCCCGCCGCTTAGTGCAGACGGCCGCTGGCATGGGCAAGCATGGTGTAGACCTTGCCGGTGTCCGACGTCAGGTAGGTCTGCGCCATGATGTTGTCGCGGTCGTTGCGCGACACGTCCTTGAGCAGCTTTTCGAAATCGTCGCAGTAACGATCGACAGCAGCGCGGAACTCCGCCTCTGACTGATATTTGCGGCGGATCTCGTCGAACGTCTGTTGGCCCTTCAGCGTGTAAAGTCGGCGCGTGAAGACGTCGCGCTCGCCGCGCCGGTAGCGGTTCCACAACTCGATCGAGGCGTCGTGATCGATGGCGCGTGCGATATCGACCGAGAGCGAGTTCAGCGATTCCACGACATGAAGCGGCGAACGCGCAGCGGGAGCCGGGCGCGGCGCTTCGGCAGGCGCTGCCGGCTTGGCGTCGTCTTCGCGCGATGCACCGGTCAGGAGGTCACGCACCCAACCGCCCTGCGGCGTGCGGCCGTTGGGGTCGCGCTGGCGCGGCGCTTGGTCTGCGGGACGTTCGAGGTCGAGCGTGCCGCGCAGCGCCGTCTCGCCCGAAGGCGCCTGCGGTGCACGGCGCTGTTCGGGAGCCGGAGCCGGGCGACGTGGCGGTTCGGCGGGGCGTGCGGCAGGCGCTTGCGGCGCCGGACGCAGGTTGCGCTGTTCCGAACTGTCGGCGCTGCGGCCAGATTTCGCAACGATTTCAGAAAGTTCCTTCAGCGCGTTGATCTGCTCTGAAACGGCACGGCGGATAGCCGTGGTTGATTCCTTTGCCTCTTCCGGCATCTCGATGACGCCTTTCTTAAGCTCGGCCCGGGTGAGGTCGAGCTCGCTCTTGATCGAGCCGGCGGTACGCCGCATCTCCTCGGTCGCATCGGCAAAGCGCTTGGTTGCCGAATCGACCACTTCGGAAATCGCGGTACGGATCTTGTCGGCGGATTCCAGCGTCTTGCCCTCGGCGTTCTGCAGCGTCTGGCCGACCAGATTCTCGAACGAGCGCATGACCCTTTCGAGATCTTCCGACTTCTTCACAAGGCCGACGGCAAGGTCCTCCAGCGACGATTGCCTTTCGAGCGTGTGCTCAAGATTGCTCTGGGCCGAGCTCAACAGGTCCGAGGCACTGGAAAGCAACCGGCTGTGCTCGTCGAACTTGGTGGCGATTGAAGCAACCTCGCGCAAGGTCGACGACGACAGCTCGGTGAGCCGCGTCGTGTTCGAATCGACCAGACGCGCCGAACTGGCGAAGGTCTGCGCGGTCTTTTCCGTGGTCGCCGCGAAGCTTTGCGTGCTCCCGGTCAGGCGTTCGTCGACCTGGCCGAGATTGGTCGCCGCCTGCTCGATCAATTGACCGAGCTGCGAGCTGGAGGTGGTCATGCGGCCGATGAGGTCGGCAACGCTGTCGGCAAGCGTCGAGCGCGCGCCTTCGACGGCCGACAGGGTTTCGGCCGTGCGGCTGGCGATGGCGTCGACGAGGGCGGCGTTTTGATTGCGCAGCTTCTCGGTCGCACGTTCGGTGACCTCTTCCATGCTCTTTTGCAGCTCGGAGCCGCCCTGGGCGAAGCGCTCGACCAGAGGCCGCGCCGTCTCGTCCAGGATTTTCGATATTTCTGCCGAACGGGCCGCAAGCATCGTACTGAGCTCGCGAGTATTGGCACCGATGGTCTTTGCAGCGTCATTGGTGCTCTGACCGATATGCTGGCCGACCGCGGTGAAGGTTTCGGCGATGGTGTTGGCACGCGAGACCAGTTGCGCTTCGGCACCCGAGACTTGTTCGTTGAGCTTTTGGCCCATTGTCTCGGCGGAGTAAGCGAGGCGGTTCTCGACGCTGGCGACCTGCTCCTCGACGCGGGCCGCAGTGGCGGCAGCACTCGATGCCAGGCGTTCGTCGGCACCGGCAAGCAGTTGCTCGATTTCACGGGCATGGACTGCGAGTTCCTGGCCAGTCTGCCTGGCGCGTTCGGCAACCCGCTGCTCGGTGCTGGTGAAGGCACCGACAATGGTGTCGGCATGTTCGCCGATTGCGGTGCTGCTGTCAGCGATACGGGACACCAGGCGATGATCGGCCTCCTCGAAGATGCGGCCGATCTCGGACGCACGGGCCGAAAGTGCTTCGGAGCCCTCGGCAATGCGCGAAATAAGTTGCTGGTCGGCGGCATCGAAAATGCGGCCGAGATCCGACGCGCGTGCCGCGAGCGCTTCGGCGGATTCGCCGATGCGCACGCCCAGCCGCTCGTCGGCTGTTTCGAAATTGCGCAGGATGTCGCCGGCACGCGCCGCCAGCGACTGGGCCGTTTCGATGGCGCGAGAGACCAGCCTGTGGTCCGCCGCGTCGAAGGTGCCGGCAATCTCACTTGCTCTGGCTGCCAGCTGATCGGCCGTTTCCTGGGCACGCGCGAGCAAGCTGTTCGACGTGTCGTCGACGCGGGCAATCAGTGCGCTCGACGTATCCTCGGCGCGGGCGGCGAGGCGACGATCCGCCTCTTCAAAGGTGCGGGCGATGTCCTCCGCCCTGGCGAGCAGGGCGGCCGAGGTCTGCTCGGCGCGCTCGGCGATCTTGCGGTCGGCATCGCTGAATGCCGCGCCCGCCTGCTCATGCAGCGCGCTGGTAACTTCCATGACCTTCTCGCGCAGCGCGCCGGCGACGAAGACCGCGCTTCTTTCGAGCACACTGCGCACGTTGTCGACACCCGTCGACAGCGCCCGCTCCATTGTGCTGGCGCGCTCTTCAATGATGCCTGTCTGCCGGCTGAACGCCTGCTCGATCTTTTCTACGTCCGCAGCGATCGCATCGGAGATGTCGGTGCTCCTGGCGGCGATCTGGTCGATATGGCCGGACAGCGAACGGTCGACATCCTTGCGCGTTTCGGCGAGCCTGGAGAGATCGTCCTGCAGTGCGCGGGTCAGCATGTCGCGACCCTCGCTCAGCTTGCCGACATGACCGGCGACAATCTCGTCGACCTCGCTGCGGCTCATTGCAAGCCTCTCCAGGTCGGCTTCCAACGCGCGCCTGAGGATGTCGCGGCCTTCCGCCAGTTTCTCGACCTGGCCGGCAACCAGCCCATCGATGCTCGAGCGGCTTTCGGCCAGCTTGGCGAGATCGTCCTCGAGCGCCTTCGACAGGGTCGAGCGGTCCTGGACGAGCTTCTCTGCGTGGGTTGCGACAAGGCTGTTGACGTTGCCGAGATCGGCTTCCAGCGCACGCGAAAACTGCGCGCGATTATCGGTCAATAGCTGCGACTGATCGGCGATGGCGCCCCTGATCGTGTTGAGATCGGCCTCCAAGGCGCGCTTGAGGATATCGCGGCCTTCGGCCAGTTTCTCGACCTGGCCGGAAACCAGTCCGTCGATGCTCGAGCGGCTTTCGGCCAGCTTGGCAAGATCGTCTTCCAAGGCGCGCTTGAGGATGTCGCGACCCTCAGCCAGCTTCTCGACCTGGCCGGCGACCAGCCCGTCGATGCTCGAACGGCTCTCTGCCAGCCTGGCAAGATCGTCCTCGAGCGCTTTCGACAGGGCCGAACGGTCTTCGGCAAGCTTGTTCATATGTTCGGAGACGACGCCCCGCACGGTCTCGAGATCGGTCTCCAGTGCCCGCGACAGCTGACCACGGTCTTCCGCCAGCTTTTCGGACTGGCTGGCGATGACGCCCTTGACGGTGCTCAGATCGGCTTCGAGCGCACGCTTGAGGATGTCGCGGCCCTCTGCCAGCTTTTCGACCTGGCCGGCAACCATCACATCGATGCTCGAGCGGCTTTCGGCCAACTTGGCGAGATCGTCTTCGAGCGCCTTCGAAAGGGTCGAACGGTCTTCGGCGAGCTTGTTCATGTGATCGGAGACAACGCCCCGCACAGCCTCCAGGTCGCTCTCCAGTGCCCGCGACAACTGGCCACGGTCTTCCGCCAGCTTTTCAGACTGGCTGGCGATGACGCCCTTGATCGCGTTTAGGTCCGATTCAAGCGCGCGCTTGAGGATGTCGCGGCCTTCGGCCAGCTTCTCGACCTGGCCGGCAACCAGCCCATCGATGCTCGACCGGCTTTCGGCCAGCTTGGCAAGATCGTCTTCAAGCGTCTTCGAAAGCAGGCTGCGGTCGTCGGCGAGCCTGCCAGAATGATCGGCGATCAGGCTCCTGATGTCGGACAGGTCGTTATCGAGTGACTGGGAAAGCCCGCTGCGGTCTTGCGCCAATTTCGCCGAATGGGCCTCAATGAGGCCATTGATGCCGGCGATGTCGGCTTCCAGCGCACTGGCGAGTATGGCGCGACCCTCGGCGATCTTTTCGACTTGACCGGCGACGAGGCCGTCGATGCTGGCGCGACTCTCTGCCAGTTTGCCGAGGTCGGCCTCGAGCGCGCGCGAAAGGATGCTGCGGCCCTCGGCGAGCTTGCCGACATGCCCGGCAACCATTTCATCAATTATCGTGCGGGCTTGCACGAGTTTTCCAGAGTCTTCGTTCAAGGCCTGGGCAAGCCTGTTGCGACCCTCTTCAAGGCTTTCGAGATGGCTGCCCAGCGAAGCGTCGATCGCTGCGCGCGATTCGTTGACCTTGCGCAGATCCTCTTCAAGGGCGCGCGAGATCAGGCCGCGGCCTTCGGCTAGCTTCTGCACCTGGTTAGCCACCGCTGCGTCGATTTCGGCGCGACCTTCGGCGAACTTCGCCAGATCGGCCTGCATTGCCGCCGCCATCCGGTCGCGGCTTTCGGAAAGCTTGCGGCTGTGGTTCTCGACGGCTTCCTCGATGCCGGCGCGAGCATCGGCAAGCCGCTCGATGTCCGTATCGAACGAACGCGATACGACATGGCGCGCCGCTTCCATGCGCCCGGCGAAATCGCCGGCGCGGGCTTCAAGCATGGTCGAGGTCGATGAAATGATGTCGGCCATGTCGGCGCCGATCTGGGTCTTGCCCTGATCGATCATCGCCGACAGCGTCTCCTTGCTATCCTGGAAGGTGTGGGCGATTTCGCGGGCGCGCTCGACCAGCGTCTCGTTGATCTGGCGTGCGCGAGCCTCCAGCGCGGCGTTGAGCTTCTGCGTGCCGGTGTCGAGCGCCTCGGCGCGGGTCTGGAACTCGCTGATCAGCGCCTGGCCACGTTCAGCAAGCGTCCGCTCGATGCCGTTGAGACTGGCTTCGAATTCCGAATTGAGTGTGCGGGCGGCACCGCCGAGCAGCGACACCATGCCGCTCGTGCGGTCGTCGAGCAGGTCGGTCAGTGACCGCGTCAGGCCGTCGGTGGTGTCCGTCAGCTTGGCGATCCGGGTGTCGAGCAGGCTGGCGAAGGCCTCGCCCGACGTCGACAGCCGATCGGTGATCGATTCGAGCCGGCCTTCCACCGAATCGAAGATCGACATCGAGCTTCCGTTGATCCTGTCGATCAGCGTGTCGCCGGATTCGTTGATCGTCATCGACAGCTTGGTCGAGGCGTTGAGAATGCTGTCGCGAATGATATCGCTGGCGGCGTTGATCTCGTCTTTCAGTGTCTCGTGGGCGCCGGTGATCGAGGCGCGCACGCGCTCGGCATGGGTGACGACCGCTTCGCGCTCGCTGCCCAGCCCGTCGACCAGCGAGCGGATGCGGGACTCGTTCTCTGAATAGGAGCGCTCGATCTGGTTCACCTCGCTGTGGACCAGCGTTTCGAGCTCGACGGCACGCGCAAGCGTGCGTTCGATGCCTTCGCCCATGGCTGCCACCTCGCGGCGAACCGCTTGGCCGATCATCATGACGCGATCCTGGGCAAGATTTTCCGGCTCGGCCAGACGGAAGGCCACCTCGGTCATCGACTGCGCGGCAAGGCGCATCTCCTGAGCGCGGCGAATCATCACTGCGAATGCCCAGAACAGGATGACGGGCACTATTGCCGCGACCGCCAGGCCGATCAGCTCCGGACGGGCGAAAAACTGATCGAAGGTGCGGATGTTCCAGATGCCAGGTCCGAACAACAGGTTCGCAAGGCCGCCAGCGCCGGCGATCCAGGCCAGCGAAACGAAAGCCACGACCCAGTAGATCGTGTTCGAGGCGCGGCGATTGAGGGTGTGCAGGAGCGTCTTATAGTCTTTTTGACGATCGTCGTTGGCCGGCGAGAAAGCTGCCGGCTGGGAGCCATTGCGCGTTGCGACAGGACGCAACTCAGCCGGCTTGGCCTTTGGCGCGGGATTTGCGATCTGGCCTTGATTGGCGGCAGGTGCCGCGTTCTGGGTCTGGTCCGGGGCAGGCGCTTCGTTCTGGCTGCGACCTTCGCGCGCCAGTTCGTCGGCGGCTTGCGATATTTGTGCTTCGAGATCTTCCATGGATGCAGCCATGTCGAAGTCGCCGCCGGCATCGCCGCTCAGATCGATATCAAGTGCCTTTTCAAGTTCCCTGGCTACGTCGCTGTCGAGCGTTCTTGTCGTCGTTGGTTTCTTCGCCATGCCTTCGCTACCCTGTACAAGCTGCCGCGGGACTTATGGTTGTGCTTATTGATTCTGCCTAGCGTGTCCCACGCAGGAGGCTGAAAATGGACCTGTCGTATCGTAATGACACAGCCGGGTAAAGAAAACATGCATTCCGCCCGATACGTAAAACTTTAAATATAAGGTTAACACAGCCGTGATTCCGGCGCCGTTATCGCGACATTTTTCCGGGCCAATCATTAACCCGTTGTCCACCGGATACGCCTAGTTTTTGCGGCGGTCGAAGAACGGAGTCTCAAAGTGATACGTGGCGAAAACGGCATTGCCTTTTCGATGCCCGGTGGCGACGTGTCGGGGACAGCCGGGGCGCGGCCGATCGACCTGGCGCATCTTGCGCGCCAGACGATGGGCGATCGGAGCCTCGAGCAGGAGGTGCTGACTCTGTTCGTGCAGCAGGCGCTGTCGGTGCGCGACAAGATCGTCGATGCGGATGTCAGGCAGCGGCTGCTATTGGCACACGGGCTCAAAGGTTCGGCGCGCGGGGTCGGCGCCTTCGCCATTGCCGATTGCGCCAGCGCGATCGAATGCCGGCCCGAAGACGCCAGCACGCTGAAGCGGCTTGGCTCGCTGATCGAAGAAGTGCGCGACTTCGTCGCCGCCATCAGCCGATAGGACTTATCCCAAAGACGCCACGCACGGGCGCTTTGGCGCCGCAGTTGACTTGTCCGGCAGAGTGATTATGTCGGCTCAGACTCCCTTCAGGTGACAAATGACCAAACTGACCTTCATCGCCCATGACGGCACGCATTTTGACGTGGATGCCGAAAACGGCTCGACCGTCATGGAAAATGCGATCCGCAATGCGGTGCCGGGAATAGAAGCGGAATGCGGCGGCGCCTGCGCCTGCGCGACCTGCCATGTTTATGTCGACGAAGCCTGGACGGCGGAGGTCGGCGAGCCGGAAGCCATGGAAGAGGACATGCTGGATTTCGCCTACGAGGTCCAGCCGAACTCGCGGCTGTCATGCCAGATCAAGGTGCGCGACGCTCTCGACGGGCTGGTCGTGCGCGTGCCGGCCCGCCAGGGCTGAAGCCGATTTTTGCGGCTGCCGCTTGGCAGCGGACCAATGGTCATGCAGTGTCGCGCCGTTTTCCCATAAAGGCGCATGCTTCATGACCGCTATCACCAAGACGGACGTACTCATTGTCGGGGCAGGGCCTGTCGGCCTGTTTGCCGTATTCGAGCTCGGCCTCTTCGACATGAAGTGCCATCTGATCGACATACTCGACCGGCCCGGCGGGCAATGCGCCGAACTCTACCCGGAAAAGCCGATCTACGACATTCCGGGCTGGCCCTCGATCTCGGCGCAAGGCCTGGTCGACAAGCTGCTTGAGCAGATCGCGCCGTTCAAGCCCGAATTCACCTATAGCCGCATGGTTTCGAGCCTGGAAAGGCTGGACGACGGCAGCTTCCGCGTCATTACCGACGAAAACGAGGTGTTCGAAGCCAAAATTGTGGTGATTGCCGCCGGCGGCGGTTCGTTCCAGCCGAAGCGGCCGCCGATTCCAGGCATCGAACCCTACGAAGGCAAGAGCGTGTTCTACTCGGTGCGCCGGATGGAGGACTTTCGCGGCCATGACCTCCTCATCGTCGGCGGTGGCGATTCGGCGCTCGACTGGACGCTGAACCTGCAGCCGGTCGCCAAGAGCGTGACGCTGGTGCACCGGCGGCCCGAATTCCGCGCAGCGCCCGACAGTGTCAACAAGATGTATGCCATGCAGGAGATGAAGCAGCTGGAATTCCAGGTTGGACAGGTGACTGGCCTGACCGGCAGCGACGGCCAGCTAGTCTCGGCCACGATCAAGGGGCCGGAGGGCGATGTCGAAGTGCCGTGCACGCGGATGCTGCCGTTCTTCGGCCTGACGATGAAGCTCGGCCCAATCGCCGAATGGGGGCTCAACCTCCACGAGAACCTGATCCCGGTCGACACCGAAAAATTCCAGACGTCGGTGCCCGGCATCTTCGCCGTCGGCGACATCAACTGGTACCCCGGCAAGCTGAAGCTGATCCTGTCGGGCTTCCATGAGGTCGCTCTAATGGCGCAGGCAGCCAAGCGCATCATCAGCCCCGGCGAGCGCATCGTATTCCAGTATACGACCTCGTCGACCAGCCTGCACAAGAAGCTCGGCGTGGTCGACTGAAGCTCGCCGGATTTCGCCGGACAGGTCTATTCGGCCAGGGTTGGGGCCACAGCCTCGGCATGGCCGCGAAGCGTTTTCTCCGGCATCAGCCAGAGCGTGATGAGCGACAACAGCAAGATCGCGGCCGCGGCAAGAAAGATCATCACGAACGGCATGGCCGAGGCGATATGGCCGGCCGGCTGCGTGCCTTCGCTGGCCAGCGGCAGCCCGTAACCAAGGGCGACGGCACCGAGCATAGCGACGCCAAGCGCGCTGCCCAGCGAGCGCAGGAAGGTGAGAACGCCGGTCGCCACGCCAAGGTGCATACGATCGACGGCGTTCTGGACCGAGACGGTGGCAACCGGAAAGGTCGTGCCTGTGCCCAGGCCTACGCAGGTCGTCAACACCTCGACGAGCAACAGTGAGGCATGCCCGGCGACCAGGCTGAGCACGCCGAGGCACAGGATCGAGAAAACAGTTCCGATCATGGCAATGCGCTTATAGTGGAAAAAGTGCGGGATCATTCGCGCGCTGAAGGTCGCACCGGCCACCGTGCCGAGCATCAGCCCAAGCAACGCGGTGCCCGATTGACTGACCGACAGGCCGACGACCGATTGCAGGTAGACCGGCAGATAGACCGACAAGCCGACATTGGCGGCCTGCAGCAGGAACATCGACAATGTGCCGGCGAGAACGATCGGATTGCCGAGCACTTCGAGCGAGATCAGCGGTTCGGCCGCGCGCATGAGCCGCAGCGCGAACGCGCTCCAGAACACCGCCGAGCAGGCGAGCAGTCCAAGGATTTCAGGCGACAGCCACGGATACTCGCTGCCGCCCCAGTTCAAGGCAAGCAGCAGCAGCGAGGTGGCCGCGACCAGAAGCAGCGCGCCGAGGCCGTCGATGCGGTGATGTTTTGCGGCGATCGGCAGCTTCTTGAGCGGGTTGTTGATGATCGCCATGGCCAGCAGGCCGAGCGGAATGTTGATCCAGAAGATCAGCGACCAATGCAGATGTTCGGCGAAGGTGCCGCCGAGCAGCGGCCCGGCGATGCTGGCGACGGCCCATGTGCCCGAGATCCAGGCGGCGTATCGGGCCCGCTCGCGCGGCGGCACGAGGTCGCCGATCACGGTCTGCGTCAGGGCGAACAGGCCGCCGCCACCGGCGCCCTGGATCGCCCGGCCGACAACCAGGACCAGCATGTTAGGGGCCGTGGCGCTGACCAGCGAGCCGGCGAGAAAGATCAGGATTGCAGCATAGACGGTCGGCCGGCGACCATAAATATCGGAGATCTTGCCGTAGAGCGGCGCCACGGCGGTCGCGGTCAGAAGATAGCCGGTCACGATCCATGGCAGATATTCGGCATGCCCGAGCAGACGTGCCATCGTCGGCATCGCCGGCGCGACGATGGTCTGGTCGAGCGCCGCCAGCAGCATCGACAAAAGCACGCCGCCGATGATGGCGTTTTTCTCGGTTTCGGTCAGCGGCGCGCTGGTTTCCACCATCGTTTGCTTGTCGACAGCCTGGTCCATATCCGTTCATCCATTATGCCTGCGTGCACGTCCGCGACGGGCTGGGAAGCATCCAGTACGCCGATTGGCGTTTGCCGGAGGCTGATCCCTGCGAACCTGGCATATGTCGTTCGCTATAGGCCGATTTCGACAGCGGCTCGAAAGTTTTCCGAAGCTGGCACTATGTTTCGGCAAAATTGGCTTTGTCCGACGACGCGGAGTTCAGCCGGGAGCGAGTCGGCCGTTCTCAATGCGCTCGATGCGATAGTGCAAAAGCCGCAGGATGCGGCTTTGGAAATTGGCGCTTTCGACGCGATCGAAGCGCATCTGGTCCTGGTCGTGTTTGGCAAGCATGGCCGCAGTGATTTTTGCGGCGTGGGCCTTTGCCAGTTCGCAGGTCTTTTCCGGGTAGCTCGCCTTCAAGGCGTCTTCTAGTTCGCGGCCGTGGTTCTTGGCAATCTCGACGTGGCGTTCCTCATGGCGCTTGATGTCGGCGGACAACGTATCCCAGAACAGCCTGACGCCGGCATCGGCTTTGCGCGGGCGAAGCCACTCAGGAAGGATGACCTTGACCTTGACGGTGACGACAGCGTCGGCAATCCAGCACGAGCCCGGCTTTTGCGCATAGCTGACGCGGGTGGTGAACGCCATCTGGGTAGCTCCCGGATGCCGCGACCCGGTGCTTTTCACCTGAGGCCCGAGTTTCGACAGCTGGGTCTCGATGTCGTCGAGCGTCCTGCCGCCGATCGGGAAATAACTATATGTCTTGACGAGAGTTGCAGCGCCGGCCGGGAATGCGGTCAGAGCGAGCATCAGGGTGCAGAGGAGGGATCGTTTCATCGTGTTGCCTCTTTCCCCACCTTGCTTTACCGCCGTCCTCGGCGCAACGGAATTGATCCCCCCGCCACGCCGCGGGATCGAACATGGTTGATGGGCAATGATGACAGGGCGATGGCAGTTGGCGCACGGACGCCATCTCGACCTTGGCGGCAAGGCCGTGGTCGTTGGCATCCTCAACATTACGCCGGACAGTTTTTCCGACGGCGGCCTGTTCGATGCGCCGGAAAAGGCAGTGGCCCAGGCGCGCCGCATGGTCGAGGAGGGGGCCTCCGTCATCGACATCGGCGGAGAATCGACACGTCCCGGGGCGTCTGCGGTCTCCGCAAAGGAGGAACAAACCCGCATACTGCCCGTCATCGAGGCGCTGGTGAAGGCCGGCGGAACGCTGATCTCGGTCGATACCTATCGCGAGGATACGGCCCGGCTTGCCGTCCAAGCCGGCGCGCATATCGTCAATGACGTCTGGGGCCTGCAGCGCGAGCCGGGCATTGCCCGCGTCGCGGCCGAAACCGGCGCTGGCCTTGTCGTCATGCACACGGGACGGGACCGGCAGAAACTGCCCGACGTGATTGCCGATCAGCTCTTCTTCCTCAGGAAGTCGCTGGAAATCGCGCGGCGGAGCGGTGTTGCCGACGATCATATCGTGCTCGATCCGGGCTTCGGCTTTGCCAAGGAGGCGGCAGCGGAAAATCTTGACCTGATGGCACGGTTTTCGGAACTTCATGCGCTGGGTTTTCCACTGATGGCCGGCACATCGCGAAAGCGCTTTATCGGCACCGTCACCGGCCGCGACGCAGCCGCAAGAGGCGCCGGGACCGCGGCCACCAGCGTCATCCTGAGGCTCAAAGGCGCGCATCTCTTTCGCGTCCACGATGTCGCAATCAACGTGGATGCGCTGGCCATCGCCGATGCTATGCTGGCACGTGAGATCGGGGAAAGCTGAGCCATGTATGTCATCCGCATGAAGAACTGCGCCTTCTTTGCCCGGCACGGTGTGCTGGACGAAGAAGAGACGCTCGGCCAGCGCTTTTATGTCGATGCGGCACTCATGGTGGATCCCGGGCGGGCGCTGGTCGAGGATTCCATTGAGGACACCGTCAATTACGGCATCGCCTTTGCGGTCATCGAGAAGATCATTACCGGCGAACGGCGCTTTCTGATCGAAGCGCTGGCGCTCGAAGTGGCGAGGGCGCTGACGGCGCGGTTTCCGCAGATCAAGAAGGCCGAGATCACCGTGCGCAAGCCGAACGCCCCGGTGCCGGGTGTGCTCGATCATGTCGAGGTGACCGTTGTCTGGCCAGAATAGTAACAACAACAACACCGTCTATCTCAGCCTTGGCGGCAATCTCGGTGATCCGGCGAAGTCGATGGCTGCGGCACTGGGCATTCTGGATGCCAACGAGAGAACACGCGTCGTTGCCGTTTCGTCGCTCTACCGCACGCCGCCCTGGGGCAAGCTCGATCAGCCGGATTTCCTCAACGCGGCGGCCGAAATCTCGACCGCGCTCGCGCCGCGGGCTTTGCTCGACCTTTGCCTCGACGCCGAGCGAAAACTGAAGCGGGTGCGCGAGGAGCGCTGGGGTCCACGCCTGATCGATATCGACATTCTGGTGTTCGGCGACCGCATCATCCACGAGACCGGACTGGAGGTGCCGCATCCGCGCATGCTGGAGCGCGCCTTCGTGCTGGCGCCGCTGGCAGAAATTGCGCCGGAGCTTGTGGTCGACGGCAAGAGCGTATCGGAGCGGCTGGCCGCCGTCGACACATCGGGCATTGAACGGCTGGCGTCAGGCCGGGATTGGTGGAAAACCTGATGCTGTCGCCATCGGTGCCTGAAATCAGCCGGAGAACCCACCTCCGTCGAGGAACATTTGTTCGTCCGGTGTCGTCTCGCGGCCAAGCATCCTGTTTCGATGCGGAAAGCGGCCGAAGCGCTGGATGATGTCCCGATGCTCGATCGCATATTTCAGATAGATCGGGGCTTTGGCGGCGGTAAGCTCTACCGATTTGAGCTGATCGGCGAGGTCCTCCGAATGCTCATAGGGCAGATAGAGAAAAACGCGGAGCTCTTCGTCGAGTGCCAGGTCATGGCCGGCAGCGATCGCTTTCCCGGCGAAATGCCGCGCCAGAGGGTCCGTGGCGTACATGTGGCCGGTGGCGCGAAAGCAGTTTCGCGGAAACTGGTCGAGCAGGATCATCAGTGCCAGCGACCCTTCGGCGTGTTCGGACCAGCCGTCGCATTCGCGGCGGGCGGCGGCAAAGTGCAAATCGAGAAACCGGGTGCGGAAGTCGGCATCAAAGGCGTCGTTCTTCTCGAACCACGCGTCCTCCCCGGCGTCGCGCCAGAATCTGGTGATGGAGACAGCGCGCTCGTCCAGTTCGTTCATCATTCGCGTCTTTCCAACGTTTAATCGGCCGGCTCGGATTTCTGCAGCACGCCGGCGGTCTCCTCGTTGAGCGCCTGGCCCACGCGCCGTGGCGTGCTGAGCGGCGTCGGGATGGGGGTGCCGATATTGCCTTTGAGGAAGCGCCGCCCGGCGCGGATGCCTTCTGCCTGTTGAAGTTCGAAACGGGCAGCATCGCGGCGGCGGACGTCCTCGACTACCTCGGCGACCTCTTCCGGATCGACGCCGAGAGCTTCCAGTGTCGAGCCGCCGAAGACAAGCGCCGATTCGAACGTCTCGCGGAGCTGATAGTCGACGCCGGCACGAATGAGCTGCAATGCCGTGCCGCGGTCGAAAGCCCGCGCCAGCACCGTCAGCAATGGAAACTCCGCCTTGATGAGCTCGGCGATGCGCACGGCGGCATCGGGCTTGTCAACGCAGATCAGGACGGCGCGTGCGCGCCCGGCTCCCGCGGCACGCAGAATGTCCAGCCGCGTGCCGTCGCCGTAATAGACCTTGAAGCCGAAATCGGCCGCCGCCTGGATCATCTCGACCTCATTGTCGATGATCGACACATCAATCCCGCGCAACAAAAGCGGCTGGCTGGCGATCTGGCCGAACCGGCCAAAGCCGATGATCAGCACGCTGCCGGTCAGGCCTTCGGCGACATCGACGCCTTCAAGCGACTGCTCGTCGCGTGGCGTCAGATACCGCAATGCTATGATCGCTAAGGGCGTCAGCACCATGGAAATGATGACGATGGCGGTCAGCATCGCATTGGCCTGGCTATCGATGATACCGACAGCCGCCGCTGCGGAATAGAGGACGAAGGCGAATTCGCCGCCTTGCGCCATGAAGACCGCGCGCTCGAGCGCTTCCCGGTGGCCGGTTTTGAGAATGCGGGCGACGATATAGATGCCGATCGCCTTCATCATCATGTAGGCGACGACATAGATGGCAATGAGCTGCCAGTTGACGACGACCACATGCAGGTCGAGCGACATGCCGACGGCGAGGAAGAACAGTCCGAGCAGAATGCCACGGAACGGTTCGATGTCCGCCTCCAGCTGATGGCGGAAGGTCGATTCCGACAAAAGCACGCCGGCCAGGAAGGCGCCCATCGCCATGGACAGGCCGGAAAGCTGCATGGCGAGCGCCGACCCGAGCACGACCAGAAGGGCGGCTGCGGTCATCACCTCACGGGCGCGCGCATCCGCCAGGATACGGAAGAACGGATTGAGCAGATAGCGTCCTGCAAGCACCAGCCCGACGATCGCGGCAAGGCCGATGCCGACCTCCGTCAACCGATCCGACAGGCTCATGTCGGCGCCGCCCGGCGCGAGGAAGGCGATCAGCGCCAGCAGCGGCACGATGGCCAGGTCTTCCAAAAGCAGGACCGAGACGATGCGCTGGCCCTTGGGCGTGGCCAGGTCGCCGCGTTCTTCCAGCAATTGCATGACGATTGCCGTCGAGGTGAGTACGAAACCGGCGCCGGCGACGAAGGATTGCGCGATCGGGAAACCTCCCGCCAGGCCGACGCCGGTCAGCAGGACCGCGCAGACGCCGACCTGCAGCGCGCCAAGCCCGAAAATCTCGCGGCGCATGCCCCATAGCCGTGACGGCTGCATCTCCAGCCCGATAATGAACAGGAACATGACGACGCCGAGTTCGGCGACATGAAGAATGGCTTCCGATTCGGAAAAAATGCGCAGCCCGAACGGACCGATCACGACGCCGGCCGTCAAATAGCCGAGGATGGAGCCAAGTCCGATACGCCTGAAGATCGGCACCGCAACGACGCCGGCGGCAAGCAGCGCCACCACCTGGATCAGATCGCCGTTCGATGCCTCTGCCGCCATGCCTGCCGTTCCGCTCTCTTGCAACAAGCGGCCAAGATAGGGGCTTCGGGGCGGATCGAACAGTGCGAATCCGGCGCGTTGTGAAGGCGATATTGCAGGCGCACCGAACAGGATAATGGGCTCCCGCGCGTTGCTTGTTCCAGCAGTCCGGCGCTAAGGACGCCCGGCTTCGGCCAGTGAAGGGCGAGCGTCGATCAAGTCGCGGCCCTTTCAGGCGGTGACAACCAAGTATCAGGGCGGCACGACAGCAGCCGAGGCCTGCAAGGCCTATGACGAGGTGATTGCCGCGATCAAGGGCTGAGCACTTATTTGCAAATCAAAAGATGGCGGCGCCGTTTGGCCGCCGCCTTTTTCACGCCGAAAGCTCAGTTCGGAGTTACAGAGCCGACCTCGACTGCATCGATCCGCTTCAACTTCATGCCGATGACCGGGACCAGCAGCTGGTCGACGCGCACGGCAACGGTCACCGTCATTGAATTGTCGTCGGGGACAAGCGCCTGCATAACGCCGCGCAACTGATTGCGATTGATGGTGAAAACCACCTTGTGCGCATCGACGACATTGCCGCCGATAATGTCGAGGCCGGAGCCGGCGGCCCCGCCCATAAAGCTGCCCTTGTAGCCCTGCCGGCCCTTGTGTTCGATCGTTGCCGACATCTGCTGGGTGAACATGCCTACCCGACAGCCGCCGTCGAGCGACATGCCGACCTTGCCGTCAGGCGTCGAGCCGATGAAGCTGCAGGTGAATTTCGTGCCCTTGTATTTGCCGGCAACGATTTCCCCGGGGCCGACCCATTTGCCTTCGACCGACCGAAAGAACTGCTTGTCCGGTTCCGCCGCCGAGGTCTTTCCGGCAATGCCGACGGTTGCGACAAGCGCGAGCGCCACGGGCAGCCCGCTGGACAGAATAACGCTTTTCATCGACGACACCCGGCAACAAAGAGACTGGTTTGGACGCTTCCGACCATGGACAAGATTGGTTAATGCTTTGTCACCCCAAGGCAATAGTCACGTTCCGGAAGCGGATGTTTCTTTTTCTTTCTTTGCTGCAAAGGAGGTCAGCGCGGAGAGGAAATCGCCCAATCCGGGCCGCCTGACCGCGTAAAAGGGCAGGGGCCTTGCGGTTTCCATCGCTGCAATGCCGATGCGCGCAGTCATCATGCCGTTGACGACGCCTTCGCCGAGCTTGGCCGAGAGCCGGGCGGCAAGGCCGTGGCCGACGATCTGCTGGACGAAACTGTCGCCGACGGCGATCGACCCGGTGACCGCGAGATGGGCCAGAACGCTGCGCGCCAGGCGAAAAAAGCCAAGCGTGCCGGGGCGGCCGCCATAAAGCTCCGACAGCCGGCGAATCAACCGGCCGGCTTCGAACACGACATAAGCGACGTCGACCAGCGCGCGGGGGCTGACCGCGGTCACCAGGGAGACGCGCTTCGCCGCTTCGAGGATCATCACCCTGGCACGGGCGTCGAGCGGGCCGAGTATCTCGGTCTCGGCCAGCCGCACCAGATTGCCGCCGTCAATGATCTCGCCGCGCAATTCGGCCAGCGAGCGCCTGCCGGCCGCGGTTTCAGGTTTGGCCGAGACAAAGACCGACAACTCGTCGGCCACGGCGCGGGCGGCCTTCGGATCGTCACGGGCAATCGCATCGAGCGCCCGCTTCTGCAACTTTTCGACCTCGGCAAGGCGGGCAATCGCCATGAATTCGCGCACGAGGATGATCAGAAGCGCCAGGATGGCGATCGCGGCCATAGCGGCAGCCAGCCAGCCCAGCCACTCGGCGCGCTCGAACAGGTCGCGAATCAGCTGGTCGGTCCAGAGGCCGACGGCGAGCGAAACCAGAACGCCCAGCGCGCCGAAGAACAGGCTGCCAAGCAGCGAACGTTTTCGCGGCGCAATCGCCGGCGGCGGTTCGGCGGCGACGATATCAGGCTCGTCGAAGACGTCGATCTCCGCCGGTGTGACCACGGCAAGATCCGCCGTCACGGTACGCGGCTTTCGCGCCGGCGCGGCCCCGGACGCAGCATGGTGAGCCGTCGAATCTTCCTTCTGCTGGGGCTCCGGCTCGATGCGAAAGGCCGCCGGTCTGCGGGGCGCACTCATGCGAGATGATCTCCGATCAGGAACTGCAGCGCGCGGTCGAGCCTGATATGCGGCAGCGACAGCGTGACGCCCTCGGCGGTGCGCTCGAGTTTCGGCGGGCGAAAGCGCACGAAGCGGATCGCGGGGTCGTCATCGTTCTGCCGGCGGGTCGATTCGGAAACATCGAACACCGCATCAACTTTCTCCGGCAAGTCACCGGGAAATATGGCTGTTTCTGTCTTTCCGTCAAAGGTTTCGCCATCGATTTTTTCGCCGCGCAACGGCATGCCGATAATGACCGGCAAAGTCTCGCGGCCCTGCTTGACCGTGCCTTCCCGGGTCGCGCGCATGGCAGCCATAGCGACGACGTTGACGTCGGCGCCGGTGAAATTCGCCCGCGCCACGGCTCGGTCGGCTAGCCGCCGCACGATCGCCTGCAGCCGGTCGTGGCTTTCGTGGTGCAGATGGTCGGCCTTGGTCGCGGCCACCAATATACGGTCGATACGCCTCGAAAACAGGTCGGTCAGGAAATTGCCCCGGCCGGGCCGGAAACAGGACAGGATTTCGGTGACCGCGCGCTCTAGATCGGCCATCGCACCGGGGCCGGCATTCAATGCCTGCAATGCGTCGATCAGCACGATCTGGCGGTCGAGACGCGTGATGTGTTCGCGAAAAAACGGTTTGACGACATGCGTCTTGTAAGCCTCGTAGCGCCGCTCCATCATAGCCTGCAGCGATCCCGAGCGGGCGCGCCGGCCGCCCAGATTCGGCAGCGGCGCGAAGGTGAGAGCGGGCGAGCCTTCAAGATCGCCGGGCATCAGGAAGCGGCCGGGCGGCAAGGTCGAAAGCGCCCGCTCGTCGAGTTTACAGGCCTTGAGATAGGCCGCGAAGCTCTCAGCGAGACGGCGCGCCGTCATCTCGTCGGCCTCGGCGTTGGGGTCGACCGGATCGGAGAGCGCCCGCCATTCCCGCGAAAGGTCGACACGCACCGCCAACACGGCCATCTCGAAGGCCTCACGCGAAAAATCGGCGTAGGACTTGCCGAGCAGCGGCAGGTCGAGCAGCCATTCGCCGGGATAATCGACGATGTCGACCGACAATTTGCCGGCGGAAAACATGCGGCTCCAGCCAGAGGCCGATTCGTATTCGATGGTGAGCCTCAGTTCGGAAATCGCACGCGTCGAATCCGGCCAGACGCGATCGTCGACAAGAGCCGCGATGTGATCCTCGTACTGGAAGCGTGGGACCGCGTCGTCCGGCTGCTCTTCGAGAAAAGCCCGGGCGATGCGCCCCGATTTTTGTGCCTCAAACAGCGGCAAGCGTCCGCCATGGACGAGATTGTGCACAAGGGCCGAGATGAACACCGTCTTGCCGGCGCGGGACAGCCCGGTCACGCCAAGACGCAGCGACGGAGCGAAAAGCCCGGCAGCGCGGCCTGACAACGTATCCAAGGCAATCTTCGCCTCGTCGGTAAAAGTCGTCAGCGCTGATGGCAAATCTGTTCTCGCGGGCCGGTCAGGATCCGATATAGGCTTTGATGCGCGGCTTTGAAATGGCCTCAGATATCGGCAGGCGTCAGGAAGGCTCCGAGATAGCCGGTGCCTGGCGCAGCCTCGGCAAGTCTGCCGTCGAACCGGACCACCGCAAGTGCGGAGGTCGGGAAGCCGTGGTTCAGCATGACCCGCGCGGTCTCGTCGCCGTCGCCCGAGAGCGCCATGGCGAGATCCTCAATCATCGGATTGTGGCCGATGACGAGCAAGGCATCCAGCCCGCCATTCTGCCGGATGGCAGTGAGGTACGCGGCGGCATCGTCGCTGTAGAGGGTGTCACAGAACAGCACCCGGCCCGTGTCCGTGTGGCCAGCCAGGCTTTCCAGCGTCTGGCGGGCGCGCTTGGCGCTTGAGCAAAGGGTGAGGGCCGGTGCGTATTTGCGGGAACGCATCAGGACGCCCATCGCTTCGGCATCGGCGAAGCCGGATGGATCGAGCGGGCGGTCGAAGTCAGCCACACCAGGCAGCGCCCAGCCGGCCTTCGCATGCCTCAGCAGGTACAGTCTGGTCACCGGATCCCCGTTGTGCCGGGCACCGAACCCGTCAGCACGCCGCAGGATTTGCCATCAGAAGAGCTCCGTGCGCAATGGCAAGCGCCCCTCAAGCATAGCGAATCATGTACGGATTCGGTCGTATTCTTCGCAAAAAGGGCATCGCCGATGCCGTTTTGTCCGAGACTAACAATTGCGTGAAACTGTCGTCGATTGACCTTGTGCAGCTTTCGGTCCGCGAATATATAGGCGCCAAATTTGGGGTTTGTTGGGTGAGTCGAATGAACGACATCGTTACCGCCGATTACGTACCCTCCGAAGACGAGCCGTTCATGAACGAGCGGCAGAAATCCTACTTTCGCATGAAGCTCGTCACCTGGAAGAACGACATCTTGCGCGAAGCGCGCGAAACTCTCGAAATCCTGCAGCAGGAAAACGCCAACCACCCCGACCTCGCCGATCGCGCCTCCTCAGAAACCGACCGCGCCATCGAACTTCGCGCCCGCGATCGCCAGCGAAAACTCATCTCCAAGATCGATTCGGCCCTCCAGCGCCTTGACGAAGGCACTTACGGTTATTGCGAGGAGACGGGCGAGCCGATCGCGCTGAAGCGGCTCGACGCGCGCCCGATCGCGACCTTGTCGATCGAGGCACAGGAGCGCCATGAGCGGCGCGAGAAGGTCTACCGCGACGACTGAGTCGCCGGGAAAAACAGCGGCATCGGTAAAGCGTTCACAATGGCCGGTTTTCCGGCCATTTTCATTGGCCGTTCGCTATCGGCCTATCTTTTCTGATTGGACAACTCGCCGAGGAGCTTCGTCATCTCGTCGTCGAGAGAGGGTGATGCCTTCGCCACCGGCTTGCTCGGCGTTTGGCTGAAGCGTGGCTCGTCGAGGGAAACCTCCAGCTCCTTCATCAGCGCATCGTCAATCGACTCGTGCTGTGCCGGCGGCTCGTATCTTGCCGGGGAGTCCTGTCTTGCCGGCGGCTGCGCATGCCGCGAGGCACTGGCGTTGACGGATCCATAACTTGGCAACGGCGTGACGTTCGATGCCGGTTTCGGCGCCGGCGCCGGCATTGTTGCCGGCATCGTCGCCGTCTGGCGGGCTCGGACAGGGGTCGCGGTTACGCTTGCCGGCTGCGGTGGCGCTTGCCTCACCGGCGCGGCTGTGGTCGAAGCAGACCTTGCTGCCGGCTGGTGGCCGTTGTCTCCGGTCAATGCCGGGCGCCGCAACGCCGAGAGCCTGATGTCGCGCTCGACGACGACGTCGGTCGGACCACCGATCAATAGCAGGTGCTCGATATCGTCACGGCGCACCAGCACCAGCCGCCGGTGACTGTCGACCGCTGTGGCATCCATGACAGCCAGCCGCGTCTTGCGGTTCCTGCCGCCGGCGACGAATGTCCCGAACGTCAGGCTGCGGACCAGCCTGATGATAAGAAGAATGATGAGCAGAAGGACAAGTACTGCAAACGTCCATAGGATTGCTGCGGCATAACCAGGACCCGCCACGCCATCCAGCCATTGCAGCATTGGTTCCCCCAAAATCAGCTTTCGAAGAGAAGCGACACTAGACTGTTGCGGCAGGCCACCGCAAGTTGCCTTTCACGCTTCGTGAACAGCTTGAAACGCCGGGAGCCGAACGGCGTCATTTTTAGCGGACATCTGCAGCCGGGCCTTTTCCCAACCCTGAGAATATGATTCAACCGACACCGGAATTCACGAGCAGGGGGCACATGGCCAAGGAAGCGCGCGGCGATTTCTATCCGGTACCTATCGTCGACCAGAACACGCGACCGGGAGCGGTCACCCGGCTCATCGTCTTCATCGTCGTCCTGACTGGGGCAGCGATCGTCTTCGGCCTTTTCCGCGAGCGCCTTGGCGATCCATTCCTGCTTGGCATGCTTGGCGTGCTGGCGATGATCGGCGTCGGCTTTCTATTCGCCACTGCGATCGGCTTCGTGCACATCACGCCGCGCTCGACAAGCGACGAACTGTCGAAAGCTTTCGTCGATTCGATGTCGCAAGGTCTCCTGGTCACCGACACCAAAGGCCGTATCATCTACGCCAACCGGACCTATGCCGATATGACGGGTGCCGAGTCGGCCGCCGACCTCAAGACCGTCGAAGGTTTGCTTTCAGACGTTCCCGAGGCCTCGGTGACCATATACCGGCTGGCGTCAGGCCTGCGTGACGGCCAGCCTGGCGACGGCGAGTTTCGGCTCGCGCAGTCCATTCGGCCAGGCGCCGAACCCGGCGCTCGCTGGTACCGCGTTCGGGCCCGCGCCTTCAGCGTTCCCGGCCAGCGGCTGCCCATGCTTGCCTGGCAGCTTGCCGACATCTCGCAGGAACGGGCCGAGCAGGAGCGGTTCTTTCTCGACCTGCAAAAGGCGATCGATCACCTCGACCATGCGCCGGCCGGTTTCTTTTCGGCCGACCAGGAAGGCCGCGTAACCTATATCAACGCGACCCTTGCGGAGTGGCTGGGCATCGACCTGGCCAGCTTCACTCCCGGCGCCATCACGCTGCCGGAGATCGTCGCCGGGGACGGCATGGCGCTGGTCCGTTCGGTCAAGGCCGACGCTGGTACCACCCGCAATGCCGTTATCGACCTCGATCTGACGACGATGACCGGCGAGGCGCTGCCGGTGCGCTTCATGCATCGTGTCTCGGCCAGCCGAGAGGGTCTCAACGGCCCGACTCGCACCATCGTGCTCAACCGGACGCAAGGCGAGGACGCTTCGGCCGACCTCCGCGCATCGGAAATACGCTTCACGCGGTTCTTCAACTCGACGCCGATGGCGATAGCCGGCGTCGACCATGCCGGCCGCATCCTGCGCACCAATGCGCCATTCCTGTCGCTGTTTTCCTCGGTCGTCGACCGCGACGCGGTCGATCGGCGTGTGCGGCTGGATACGGTGATCCACGAGCGCGACCGGCCGGCTTTCGCCGCGGCCTTTGAAAAGGCACGCCAGCAACAGGCTGACATCGAGCCGATCGATACGGTGCTGCCCGGCAATGAGGAGCGCCACATACGCTTCTACGTCAACGCGGTCGCAGACGGTACCGGTGGCGAGGGCGCCGAGGAATCGGCCATCGTCTATGCCGTGGAGACCACTGAGCAAAAGGCCCTCGAGGGCCAGATGGCGCAGAGCCAGAAGATGCAGGCGGTCGGCCAACTCGCCGGCGGCATCGCGCATGATTTCAACAATGTGCTGACCGCCATCATCATGGCCTCGGACCTGCTGTTGACCAACCACCGGCCGTCCGATCCGTCATTCCCGGACATCATGAACATCAAGCAGAATGCCAACCGGGCGGCCTCGCTGGTGCGGCAGTTGCTGGCCTTCTCGCGCAAGCAGACGCTGCGGCCGGAGGTGCTCAACCTGACCGACGTGCTCGCCGATCTCAGGATGCTGCTTGCCCGGCTGGTCGGCAACGACATCAAGCTCAAGATCGACCATGGCCGCGACCTGTGGCCGGTCAGGGTCGATATCGGGCAGTTCGAGCAAGTGGTGGTCAATCTGGCGGTCAATGCGCGCGATGCGATGCCGGCCGGCGGCGACCTCACGGTGCGCACCCGCAACGTCAGCGCCGGGGAATGCAAGACCTTTTCCTACCGCGAACTCACTCCGGCCGACTATGTGCTGGTCGAGGTCGAGGACAGCGGCAGCGGCATCGCGCCTGATGTGCTGAAAAAGATCTTCGAGCCCTTCTTCACGACAAAGGAGGTTGGCAAGGGAACCGGCCTCGGCCTGTCCATGGTCTATGGCATCATCAAGCAAACAGGCGGCTTTATCTTCTGCGATTCCGAAGTCGGCAAGGGATCCGTGTTCCGCATCTTCCTGCCGCGGCACATTGCGGAGGCAAGGACGGCGGGCGAGGCTGGAGAAGTGCCGGCCGCCCCTGCCAAGATCGCCGACTCAGCCAAGGATCTGTCGGGCTCGGCCACGGTGCTGCTGGTCGAGGACGAGGACGCCGTGCGCATGGGCGGCATGCGGGCGCTGAAATCGCGCGGCTACACCGTCCACGAGGCGTCGTCGGGCGTCGAGGCGCTTGAAGTCTACGAAGCGCTCGGCGGCAAGGTCGACGTCGTGGTGTCGGACGTGGTGATGCCGGAAATGGATGGCCCGACGCTGCTTGGCGAATTGCGCAAACGGCAACCCGACATCAAGTTTATCTTCGTGTCCGGCTATGCCGAAGACGCGTTCGCCAAGAACTTGCCGGCCGACGCGCATTTCGGCTTCTTGCCGAAGCCGTTTTCGCTCAAGCAATTGGCCACGATCGTAAAGGACATGCTGGAATCCTGACCCTTCCAACGCTCCGCTTGCGCAATGTCGTGAGACTGCCATGATTGCAGGCGAAACGGGCGACGGGTTTTGGAAAGCATGCCGTGACGCCACACAACGAGGCTAGCAAAGGCGACTACGCAAGCACGGTGCTGCTGCCGGGCGACCCGCAGCGCGCTGAATGGATGGCGGAGACCTTTCTGGAAGCGCCGCGCTGCGTCAACCGCCGCCGCGGCGCGCTCGGCTTTACCGGGTTGTTTCGCGGCAAGCCTGTCAGCGTCCAGTCCACCGGCATTGGCGTCCCGTCATTCCTGGTCTACGTGCACGAGCTGCTGGATTTCTACGGTGCGAAAACGTTGATCCGCACCGGCACCTGCGGTGGCCTGACCGCCGAGACGGCGCTGCGCAGCCTGGTGATCGCACAATCGGTGCGTGGCGAAAATGCCGAGAGCGGCCAGGTTTTTGGGCTCTATCGTGCCGATGCCGGCCCCGATCCGGCATTGTTGGCCCAGGCGTTGGCCCGGGCTGCGGAACTCGGCATCGACCATCGGGCCGGGCTGACGATCTGCAGCGACATTTTTTATCATCCGCTGGGGCGCGAACGCTTTGCCGAAGCACAGGCACAGGGGGCGCTCGCCGTGGATATGGAAACCAGCGCACTCTACCGCATTGCGGCCGATTTCGGCGCCCGGGCGCTGTCCATCCTGACCGTCGTCGACAATGTGGCAACCGGCGAGCAGACCGACTATTCCGAACGCCAGGGGCTTTTCACCGATATGACCCGGCTGGCGCTCGACATGGCGGCGGAGAGCTAGGCGGCTTCTACTTCGGAGTAGGGAAGCTCGCCAGGTTCCGTACTTTTCAACGCTTCGTGCAGGTCGAGGCGGTAAAGGCGCCGTCTGGCTGCTTCATGATGATGTCGAAGGACGGGGTGGTTCCGCTTTCCAGCGTCGCTTGCGTAAGCGAGATCGAGTTGCCACCGCTGGTGTAGCCGCCCAGCGGACCCAGCCAGGTAATCACCCCGTCTGCATCCATCTGGTAGTTATAACTCTGCGGCGCGGTGCCGAAGCTAACCGGACCGCTATAGACGTTTCCCTTGATGGTAATGTCGCCGAGGCTGAGGAACATGCCCAGCAGATAGACTTCGCAATGATAGGAGCCGTCCGGCAGCTTGCCGTCGCTGAAGCCGGCGCGCGCTACGGTCGTCGTCGCCAACAGAAGCATGGTGATGAAAATGCAAGACGTTCGGAAGGCCATGGCGTCGCTCGTTTAAGGGTTCGAACTTGCCCCATTTCGCTGCGGCGCTGCAATCCTCGCCAGCGCTCATATGATGCTGCTCAAAATTCGGGCATTGGCCTGTATATGAGTAAAACTTAGGCTGATACGAGTGATCTTTTCTCATTTCAAACCTGGCAGGCGAGGTTCATCTCCTGCGGCTAATACATTAACCGACTGACAGAGCTTGGAAATCTCAAACGTTCCGATCTTTCGCCGGTGATTGGCACAGCCGTTGCATGGTCTGTTCCGATGCAGTTAACCAGCTTGGGAGTTTAAAAGTATGAGGGGCAGTTTCTCGACAATAACAAAAATGTTTTCGGCCGGCGTGGTCACCGCCGGCTTGCTGATGAGCGTTCCCGCCAAGGCGGCCGACGACACCATCAAGGTCGGCATCCTCCATTCGCTGTCGGGAACCATGGCGATCTCGGAGACGACGCTGAAGGACGCCATGCTGATGCTCATCGAAGAGCAGAATGCCAAGGGTGGCCTGCTCGGCAAGAAGCTCGAGGCGGTGGTCGTCGATCCGGCTTCCAACTGGCCGCTGTTCGCCGAAAAGGCGCGCGAGCTGATCTCCAAGGACAAGGTCGCGGCGGTGTTCGGCTGCTGGACCTCGGTGTCGCGCAAATCGGTGCTGCCGGTGTTCAGCGAACTCGACAACATCCTTTTCTATCCCGTCCAGTATGAGGGCGAGGAGAGCGAACGCAACGTGTTCTACACCGGTGCGGCGCCGAACCAGCAAGCCATTCCCGCGGTCGACTATCTGATGAGCGAGGACGGCGGTTCGGTGAAGCGCTGGGTTCTCGAAGGCACCGACTACGTCTACCCGCGCACCACCAACAAAATCCTCGAGGCCTATCTGAAGGCCAAGGGCGTCGCTGCGGAAGACATCATGGTCAACTACACGCCGTTCGGCTTCTCCGACTGGCAGACCGAAGTTTCGGCGATCAAGAAGTTCGGCTCGGCCGGCAAGAAGACCGCCGTGGTCTCGACCGTCAATGGCGACGCCAACGTGCCGTTCTACAAGGAGCTCGGCAACCAGGGCATCAAGGCCGAGGACATCCCGGTCATGGCCTTCTCGGTCGGCGAGGAAGAGCTTGCCGGTCTGGACACTGCGCCGCTGGTCGGCCATCTCGCCGCCTGGAACTATTTCGAGAGCGTCGACACGCCCGAGAACGCGAAGTTCATCGCCGACTGGCACAAATTCATCAAGAACGACAAGCGCACCACCAACGACCCGATGGAAGCCCATTATATCGGCTTCAACATGTGGGTGAAGGCGGTCGAGAAGGCCGGCACCACCGATCCGGACAAGGTCATCGACGCCATGGTCGGCGTCTCGGTGCCGAACCTGACCGGCGGTTATTCGACGATGATGCCGAACCATCACATCACCAAGCCGGTGCTGATCGGCGAAATCCAGGCCGACGGCCAGTTCGAAACCGTCTCGCAGACGCCCGGCCTGGTGATGGGCGACGAGTGGTCCGACTATCTGCCTGACTCCAAGGACCTGATCTCCGATTGGCGCGCGCCTCTGTCCTGCGGCAACTTCAACGTTGCCACCGGCAAATGCGGCGGCAAGGGAACCAACTGATCCTCCCGGTCTGTCCTCCCAGACCCGCAAGCCTCCGGGCAGGCTCCTCCTCCAGCCTGCCCGGAGGCGACATTCAATCTTCAAGAGCCACCAGAAACCAATGATCCTGATCCGCGCGATTGGCCTGATGCTGCTCCTTCTCCTGGGGATGCTGCTGCCGTCGAACGCCAGCGAAGCAGATCTGCGCGTGGTCATCGCCAAATTCGCTACCGCCGCCAATTTTCCGGCGATAGAAGCCGTGGTGCGGGAGCTTGCGGCTTCCGGCGATCCGGCCGTAGAACGGCCGCTTGCCGCGCTTGCGGAGGGCAGCCTTTACGTGCGCAAGGCCGATTCACTGGTCTTTGTCGGCAAGGAGAGCGGCGACGGCATCGAGCTGCTCGATGCGCTTACCGGCGAAAGATCGGGCGAAGCTGCCAAGGCCGACATCACCAAGATCAAGGTCAACAACACGCTGCGCCGCGTTATCCGCGACGCGCTGGGCACACTGACGCTTGGCTCCAAGGATCCGGCCGTGCGCATTGCCGCCGCCGACACAATGTTCAAGACGCCGGACGCGGCAAACATCGAGCCGCTCGACACCGCGATCGCAAATGAGAGCGTGGCAAGCGTCAAGGCGCTGCTAGAACAGGCCCGCGCCGCGTCGATTCTCGTTTCCGACAGGCCGGAGACCGACAAACTGGGCGCGATCGCGCTCATCGGTGCGCGCGGCGACCGCGATGCGGTGTCGCTGCTCACGTCGGTAGAGGCCAGTTCCGAAGGTGCGGTGAAGGACGCGGCGACGGCTGCGATCGCCAACATCAATTCGACGCTGGCGCTGTGGGATGCCGGCCAGAATATCTGGTATGGCATATCGCTTGGATCGGTGCTGCTGCTGGCGGCGATTGGCCTTGCCATCACTTTCGGCGTCATGGGCGTCATCAACATGGCGCATGGCGAGATGGTCATGCTCGGCGCCTACACGACCTTCGTCGTGCAGGAGGTTATCCGCAATTCCTTTCCCGGCCTGTTCGACTGGTCGCTGGTCATCGCCCTGCCGCTGGCCTTCCTGGTGGCGGCGCTCGTCGGCCTTGTCATCGAGCGCGGGCTGATCCGCTACCTCTACGGTCGGCCGCTGGAAACCCTGCTGGCGACATGGGGTGTGTCGCTGATCCTGCAGCAGGCCGTACGCACCATGTTCGGACCGACCAACCAGGAGGTAGGCAACCCGTCCTGGATGTCCGGCTCGTTCAATATCGGCCAGCTTGCCGTGACCTGGAACCGACTCTGGATCCTGGTATTCGCGCTCGGCGTGTTCGCGGTGCTGCTCTACGTGATGAAACGCACGCCCTGGGGGCTGCAGATGCGTGCCGTCACCGCCAATCGCCGCATGGCTGCCTCGATGGGCATCAGGACGCCGTGGGTGGACGCCCTGACGTTTGCACTCGGCTCCGGCATTGCCGGCATCGCCGGTGTCGCGCTCAGCCAGATCGACAACGTCTCGCCCAATCTCGGCCGCGGCTACATCATCGACAGCTTCATGGTCGTCGTTTTCGGCGGTGTCGGCAATCTTTGGGGCACGCTGGTCGGCGCTTTCTCGCTCGGCATCGTCAACAAGTTCCTCGAACCTTATGCCGGAGCAGTGCTCGGCAAGATCGTCGTCCTGGTGCTGATCATCCTGTTCATCCAGAAACGGCCGCGCGGTCTGTTCGCGCTAAAGGGCCGGTCGGTGGAAGCATGATCACGGGACGCTTCTTTGCCGCCGGCGCCGACCGCCGCGTCGCCATCACCATCTTCATCCTGCTGGCGGTTGCAATCGTCGTGCCGCTGCTCAATCTTGCGGTCTCGCCGACAAGTGCGTTTTACGTGCCGTCCTATATCGTCGCGCTCACCGGCAAATACCTCTGCTACGCACTGCTCGCCTTGGCGCTCGATCTCGTCTGGGGCTATTGCGGCATCCTCTCGCTCGGCCACGGCGCCTTCTTCGCACTCGGCGGCTATGCGATGGGCATGTATCTGATGCGCCAGATCGGCTCGCGCGGCGTCTACGGCAATCCGCTGCTGCCGGATTTCATGGTGTTCCTTAACTACAAGGAATTGCCATGGTTCTGGTATGGTTTCGACCATTTCTGGTTTGCCGCGATCATGGTGCTTGCGGTGCCCGGCCTGCTCGCCTTCGTCTTCGGCTGGTTTGCCTTCCGCAGCCGCGTCACCGGCGTCTACCTGTCGATCATCACCCAGGCGATGACCTATGCGCTGCTGCTTGCGTTTTTCCGCAACGACATGGGTTTCGGCGGCAACAACGGCCTGACTGATTTCAAGGACATTCTAGGGTTCAACGTGCAGGCCGACATGACGCGGTCGGCGCTGTTCGCGGCCAGCGCCGTCATGCTGGCGTTTGCCGTCTTCGTCACCTGGGCAATCGTCGGTTCCAAGTACGGCAAGCTTTTAATGGCGGTGCGCGATGCCGAGAGCCGCACGCGCTTTCTCGGCTGGCGGGCGGAGAACGTCAAACTGTTCGCCTTCACCGTGTCGGCGGTGATGGCCGGCATCGCCGGTGCGCTTTACGTGCCGCAGGTCGGCATCATCAACCCTGGCGAATTCGAGCCGTCCAATTCGATCGAGGTGGTGGTGTGGGCGGCCGTCGGCGGGCGCGGCACCATCGTCGGGCCGATCATCGGCGCGCTTCTGGTCAATGCCGGTAAATCCTGGTTCACCGGCGTGCTGCCGGAATTCTGGCTGTTTGCGCTGGGCGGACTGTTTGTCGCCGTCACGCTGTTCCTGCCCAAGGGCATCATCGGCATGTGGGATTCCTGGCGCGGCAACGCCAAGGCGCTGCGGGCGGCCTCGGTTGCCGAGGAAGTCGGCATCGATCCCGATGCGCCGGTGCCGCCGAAAACCGACCGCTCGGCGGCGAGAAGGCCGGGCGACTGGTCGGCCTCCGGCGCCGAACCGCAGCCGGCGGAGTGATGGCCTGATGTCGAAGAGCAACACCATCCTCTATCTCGACGGCGTGTCGGTTTCCTTCGACGGGTTTCGCGCTATCAACAACCTTTCGCTGGTGCTCGACAAGGGCGAGATGCGGGCGATCATCGGCCCCAACGGCGCCGGAAAGACGACGATGATGGACATCGTCACCGGCAAGACGCGGCCCGACGCGGGTGAAGTTTTCTTCAACGGTGAGGTCGACCTAACCAAACACGACGAGGCCGAAATCGCCATGATGGGCATCGGCCGTAAATTCCAGAAGCCAACGGTCTTCGAAAGCCACACGATCGAGGACAATCTGATGCTGGCGCTGAAAGGCCCGCGCTCGATCTTCCCGGCACTGTTCCACCGTCGCTCGGCCGCGGACGTGCGGCAGATCGACGACATCCTCGGCATCATTCGGCTTGGCGACAAGCGTGACGAACTCGCCGCCAATCTGAGCCACGGCCAAAAGCAATGGCTCGAGATCGGCATGCTTCTGGCGCAGGATCCGAAGCTGCTGCTGGTCGACGAACCGGTTGCCGGCATGACCGACGCCGAGACCGAGGAAACCGCGCGGCTGCTCAGGGACATCGCGCGCGACCATTCTGTCATCGTCGTCGAGCACGACATGCATTTCGTGCGCGAGCTCGGCGTCAAGGTCACCTGCCTGCACGAAGGCTCGGTGCTTTCCGAGGGCAGTCTCGACTTCGTTTCGGCCGACGAGCGCGTCGTCGAAGTCTATCTGGGGAGATGAACATGGTCTGGCGCGTTCCGTTCTATCATTTCGATCTTTCGTTCTTCACGCGTTGGAGAAAGCGCTGACCATGCTCGAAGTCTCCAATGCCGCGCTGCACTACGGCGCTGCCCAGGCGCTGCGCGGCGTCTCGCTGAAGGCCGGCGCCGGCAAGATCACCTGCGTGCTCGGCCGCAACGGCGTCGGCAAGACCAGTTTGATGAGATCGATCGTCGGCCATCACCGGCTGACGAGCGGAAGCGTTGCCTTCGAGGGGAAGGCGCTCGACCGGAGCGCGGCGTATGATCGCGCCCGGTCGGGCATCGCATTCGTGCCGCAGGGCAGGGAGATATTTCCGCTGCTTACGGTGCGGGAAAACCTCGAATCGGGTTTTGCGCCGTTGAAGCGCGCCGATCGCAACATTCCCGGTCACGTCTTCGAATTGTTTCCGGTGCTGAAGCAGATGCTCGCGCGCCGCGGCGGCGATCTTTCCGGCGGCCAGCAGCAGCAGCTTGCCATCGGCAGGGCGCTGGTGATGCGGCCGAAGCTGCTGGTGCTCGACGAGCCGACCGAAGGCATCCAGCCGTCGATCATCAAGGACATCGGCCGCGCCATCCGGTATCTGCGCGACCAGGCCGGTATCGCCGTGCTTCTGGTCGAACAATATCTCGACTTCTGCCGGGAATTGGCCGACGAGGTCAACATCATGGACCGCGGTCAGATCGTCCATACCGGCCCCGCCGAGGATCTCGACCGGGCGGACGTCCGCAAATTCCTGACTGTCTGAATTCTTATTGATTCCATTACTTTGCAACTCTGGCGCGCTGCAGATTGCGTGCTAGATTTTGCTTGGCCTTGGTGAGTCGGCCGCTTTCCGTACCAGTTTCAACTTGGCAGATCAGGGGAAGGCGCGGCTGCGTCCGCACGCTTGCGCGCAAGCCCTTCCAGCGATCTGTTGTCGTCCAACATTTCGGGTGCTTGGGAGCCAGGGCCAGTCAATGGAGCGCTATGTCGAGGACTACCAGAAACGACGGCTCACGGAGCGCGTCGACATCCTGACAGCCATCAACATTCTGAAATCGCAGGGGTATGACCACGACGAACTCATCGCGGAGATCACCAA
The DNA here is from genome assembly GCF_040317865.1 of Mesorhizobium sp. M1365. Taxonomy (NCBI): domain Bacteria; kingdom Pseudomonadati; phylum Pseudomonadota; class Alphaproteobacteria; order Hyphomicrobiales; family Phyllobacteriaceae; genus Mesorhizobium; species Mesorhizobium sp. M1365. Next base: position 71,212 of record NZ_JAMYLG010000008.1, on the reverse strand, counting down.
GGTCTTCTATGTCGATCTCGATGCCTTTAACGAGATCGTCAGGGTTGATCGGCGTCCGGACGAACGCGCCGCATAGCCGGTAGTTTAGGACCAAGCCAGGCGGACCACCGACAGCGGGGCGTCAGCCTGCGACCCGCTTCATCAGCGCGATGGCGCCGAATGGAGCGCGGACCTTGCCCTCGGTGATGAAGTAGACGAACACATCGCGTGGCTTGACCGGCGCGTCGGTTGAAGGATCGGCGCGCGACAGGTCGGCCGGCACCTTGCCTTCCGCCCAGGTTTTTGCGCGCGCCGCCCATTCGTCGAGCGCCTTTGGCGTATAGCAATCGGGATTGTCGTCGCTGCCGGTCTGCAGCCGGGCATAGATGAAATCGCCGGTGACGTCGGCAATCCCCGGATATTTGGCGTGGTCGGCATAGACGATGGCGGCCTTGTGCTTTCGCGCCAAGGCGGCGAACTCCGGCACGACGAAGCTGTCGTTGCGCACCTCGACCGCGTGGCGCAGCGCAACGCCGTCCTGCTTTTCCGGCAACAGCTTGAGGAAGGCCTCGAAATCGTCTGGGTCGAATTTCTTGGTCGGCGCGAACTGCCACAAGATCGGCCCGAGCTTGTCGCCAAGTGCCGCGACGCCCGACCCGAGGAAGCGCATGATCGATTCCCCGGCCTCGCCGAGCACGCGGCGGTTGGTGACGAAGCGGTTGCCCTTCAGCGAATAGACGAAACCATCCGGCGCCTCGTTGGCCCATTTGACGAAGGTCGGCTCCTTGAAGCTCGAATAATAGGTGCCGTTGACCTCGACAGTGGGCACCTGCCGGCTGGCATAATGCAGTTGCTTGGCCTTCGACAATTTGTCCGGGTAGAAGGACGTGTCCCACGGCTCGAAGGTCCAGCCGCCCATGCCGGCGCGGATTGTTCCTGATTGAGTCATGGTCGTCCTCCCGGTTTGCAGAAAAGGATCACGCGATGGCGGTCGTCTCGACGGCTTTCGCCATGTCGACGACCGTCCATCCTGGCCGATATGGATTGGGCCGGCGACCCGTTTCGCGAAAGCCGTAGGCCTTATACAACGAAACGTTCCGTTCCATTCTGGCATTGGTGTAGAGTCGGATTTCAGGCAAGCTCCACAGGCGCGTCTGTTGCTCGGCCCAGTCGAGCAGCCCGATGCCGAAACCCTTGCCCTGAAAGGCGGGCGCAACGGCGACGCTGAAGATCATTGTATGGTCCGCATGTCGTTCGAGAACGATCAAGCCGGCCGGGTGTCCGTCCTGCTCCGAAAGCCAGACCTCGCCGCGTTCTATGCGCGGCGCGTAGTCCTCGGTGACAGGGATCGGCGGTGCGCCGAGCAGGGCAGTGTAGGGCGCGTAGGCGTCGGTGGTGAGCGAGATCACCGTGGGGAGATCATCGGCCCGAGCGGCTCTCATGATCAAAACTGGCCCGCGCCGCCAGCGGCCGCAATCACCTTGTCCATACCGGCCGCTATCGCGGCGACGGCATTGCGACTGGCGTCGCCCAAGCCGTGGCGCTCAGCGAGCCAGTGCGCGTCATTGTAGGAGAGCCAGACCTTGCCTTGCTCGTCCTCCCAAGCTAGTGCCTTGACCGGCAGATCGATGCCGGCAAGCTGCCGGTCCTGCATCAGCGGCGTGCCGCCTTTCGGGTTGCCAAAAATCAGAAGCTGGGTCGGACGCAGGGAAGCTTCGACAATGCGCGCACCGGCGGCGTGGTCAATGCGGGCGAAGACCAGCAATCCTGCACGTTCCACAGTCCCGACCAGGCGATCGATCGTTTCGGCCACGCCGAAGCGGCTTTGGACCGTGATGAGACCGTTCTTTGCCATCACTCCGCCGCTTCGCGCTTGCCTCCGGGGCGCCGCTCCAGCAAGTCCCTCAGGAACTGCCCGGTATAGCTGCGTTTTTCGCGGACGATGTCCTCCGGCGTGCCGGACGCCACCAGCTCACCGCCGCCGTCACCACCTTCGGGGCCAAGATCGAGTACCCAGTCAGCCGTCTTGATCACCTCGAGATTGTGCTCGATGACGACGACCGTGTTGCCCTGGTCGACCAGCTCGTGCAGCACTTCGAGCAGCTTGGCTACGTCGTGGAAATGCAGGCCGGTGGTTGGCTCGTCGAGGATGTAGAGCGTCTTGCCGGTCGCCTTGCGTGATAGTTCCTTGGCGAGCTTGATGCGCTGCGCCTCGCCGCCCGACAAAGTCGTTGCCTGCTGGCCAACATGGATGTAGCCGAGGCCGACCCGTTTCAGCGTCTCCAGCTTGTCGCGCACGCCAGGCACGGCGGCGAAGAAATCGACGCCTTCCTCGACCGTCATGTCGAGAACGTCGGCGATCGACTTGCCCTTGAACAGCACGTCCAGCGTTTCGCGGTTGTAACGCTTGCCGTGGCAGACGTCGCAGGTGACGTAGACGTCGGGCAGGAAGTGCATCTCGATCTTGATGACGCCGTCGCCCTGGCAGGCCTCGCAGCGGCCGCCCTTGACGTTGAACGAGAAGCGCCCCGGCTGGTAGCCGCGCGCCTTGGCCTCCGGCAGGCCGGCGAACCAGTCGCGAATCGGCGTGAAGGCGCCGGTATAGGTGGCAGGGTTGGAACGCGGGGTGCGCCCGATCGGCGACTGGTCGATGTCGATGACCTTGTCGAGGAATTCCAACCCCTCGATGCGGTCGTGCTCGGCCGGATGCTCGCGCGAGCCCATGATGCGGCGCGACGCCGCCTTGAACAGGGTCTCGATCAGGAAGGTCGACTTGCCGCCGCCGGATACGCCGGTGACGGCGGTAAACGTGCCGAGCGGGATTTCGGCGGTGACGTTCTTCAGGTTGTTGCCGCGCGCGCCGACGACCTTCAGCCGGCGGTTCTTCTTGGCCTCGCGGCGCCGTGCCGGCGTCGCCACTTCGAGCTCGCCCGACAGGTATTTGCCGGTGATCGAAGCGGGCGTCGCCATGATCTGCTGCGGCGTGCCCTGGGCGATGATGTGGCCGCCATGAATGCCGGCAGCCGGGCCGATATCGACGACATAGTCGGCATGCAGGATGGCGTCCTCGTCGTGCTCGACGACGATGACCGTGTTGCCGATGTCGCGCAGATGCTTCAGCGTGTCGAGCAGGCGGGCGTTGTCGCGCTGGTGCAGACCGATCGACGGCTCGTCCAGCACGTAAAGTACGCCGGTCAGGCCGGAGCCGATCTGCGAGGCAAGACGGATGCGCTGGCTCTCACCGCCTGAAAGCGTGCCGGAGTTGCGCGACAGCGTCAGATAGTCGAGACCGACATCGTTGAGGAAGCGCAGCCGCTCTCGGATTTCCTTGAGCACGCGCACCGCAATCTCGTTCTGCTTGTCGTTGAGCGAAGCGGGCAGATCGGTGAACCACTGGTCGGCCTTGCGGATGGACAGCTCGGTGACCTCGCCAATGTGCTTGCCGGCGATCTTGACCGCGAGCGCCTCGGGCTTCAGCCGATAGCCGCGGCAGGCCGGGCAGGGCGTGGCCGACATGAAGCGCTCGATCTCCTCGCGCATCCAGGCGGATTCCGTTTCCTTCCAGCGGCGCTCGAGGTTGGGGATGACGCCCTCGAAGGTTTTCGTCGTCTTGTAGGAGCGCAGGCCGTCATCGTAATGGAAGGTGATTTCGCGCTCGCCGGTGCCGTGCAGGACGGCTTGCCTTGCCTCCTCGCTCAAATCCTTGAACTTGTCGCCGAGCTTGAAGCCATAGGCGACGCCCAGCGCTTCCAGCGTCTGCGCATAATAGGGCGAGCTCGACTTCGCCCAAGGGCTGACGGCGCCGGCGCGCAGCGAGACATTCTCGTCGGGCACGACCAGGCTGGCATCAATGGCGCGTTGGCTGCCGAGCCCGTCGCAGGTCGGGCAGGCGCCGAACGGATTGTTGAAGGAGAACAGCCTGGGCTCGATCTCGGGAATGGTGAAGCCGGACACCGGGCAGGCGAACTTTTCCGAGAACAGCATGCGTTCATGCGTCTCGTTCTTCGATTTGTTGACCGAATCCTCGCCGGTCTGGCTGGCGTCGAGCGGCTTGTCGGCAAATTCCGCCACCGCCAGCCCGTCGGCCAGCTTCAGCGCGGTCTCGATAGAATCGGCGAGCCGCGTCGCCAGATCGCCGCGCACGACGATGCGGTCGACGACGACGTCGATGTCGTGCTTGTACTTCTTGTCCAGCGCCGGCACGTCTGCGATCTCATAGAAGACGCCATCGACCTTGACGCGCTGAAAACCCTTCTTCTGCAGCTCCAGCAGTTCCTTGCGGTACTCGCCTTTGCGGCCGCGCACCATCGGCGCCAGAATGAACAGCCGGGTGCCTTCCTCGACCGCAAGCACCCGGTCGACCATCTGCGAGACCGTCTGGCTCTCGATCGGCAGGCCGGTGGCCGGCGAATAGGGTACACCGACGCGGGCGAACAAAAGCCGCATATAATCGTAGATCTCGGTGACGGTGCCGACCGTCGAACGAGGGTTCTTCGAGGTGGTCTTCTGCTCGATGGAGATGGCCGGCGACAGGCCGTCGATCTGGTCGACGTCCGGCTTCTGCATCATTTCGAGGAATTGCCGTGCATAGGCCGAAAGGCTCTCGACATAGCGGCGCTGGCCCTCGGCGTAGATGGTGTCGAAGGCAAGCGACGACTTGCCCGACCCCGACAGGCCGGTCATGACGATCAGGCTGTCACGCGGCAGGTCGAGATCGACATTCTTCAGATTGTGTTCGCGTGCCCCGCGAATGGAGAGATATTTATGGTCGGCCATCGCCGGTCGCCGCCTCAGAATCTGGAATTCGTGGGATGGGCGGGTTTTCCCGACCACCCCCTATGTAGGTAATTTCGCCGCCTTTTCGAGAGACGCCACAACTCTCGACCAAAGCGTTTAACCGCCTTTCGCGCGAACGGGCAAGCGGAAAGAACAAAGGCCGAACACGCTCCTGACAAAAGCTGCCCGTGAGGCCGGCTTCACAAAGCGTCTCGCGATCACATTTTTCGGCAACCCGGCTATTCAAGGTTGACGTCCCCGCGTCATGGGGGCAGAATCCAATTGTCAACGAAGCCGGCCGTCTTTCGATGGCCTCGCGGCCTGGGGCTAGCCTGCGAGACGCCGCGGGTTATGCGATGAGCGCTTCGACGACAGTCGCAACGAACAGAAGGAGAGCAGAGGCATGACTCCACCGGATTGTTCCTTGAGGCTCCACGTGTCGCTGGAGCCGCGGCAGGTATAAGTAGCCAGGTCAGGCGTTTAGCGCTACCTGCCCACGTTGACCTGCCGATCCCCACAACAATCAGAGACTGCTAGTCGGATCGTCGGCTGAACGCCGCGAAGCATCCGAAATAAAAAGCCGGCAGTACACTCCCGGCAATTTGGATTTCAGATCCAAGAAGGCCCCGTCAGTTGCAAAGCAATGGCGGGGCTGTTCGTTTGAAGCGCAATATTTGTGGTTCACACCAGGCGAACTTAGCGGCTGGAGGGCCTGATCCTGCCGGTAGCGACATCAATGGTGATGCTACCGGAAATCCGAACGTCGGTATCGCGAATCTTGAAGGTGCCGTTGCCGCTGCCTAGAGCCATATCGTCAGGCTCAGGCCGCGGCGCTGGCTCGGCGATGCGATAATCGCTGGTCACACCGGGCAGAGCGCCCTTTTGCGAAGACGTCGAATTATCTTGGGCAAGTGCCATACCCACCAGCATGTTCGTGCCGGCAACGGTAGCGATGGCAAGGCATAGCAGGCTGGATGAGCGGCTGGCGGTCATCGCCGGACTATAGTGCCGCGATAGCGGCAAGACCAGACCGATGGCGCTGAAATTGCGGGCGCTCAATCGCCTCAGTTCCGTCCGCCGGCCCGGCACGTTCATGCGGCCTGCTTGCGAGTGTCGAAGACATGGTCGACGAGGCCCCAATCCTTGGCCTCCTGCGCGGTCATGAAAAAGTCGCGGTCGAGCGTGCGTTCCACTTCTTCGTAGGTGCGGCCGCAATGGCGGGCGTAAAGATCGGTCATGCGCCGCTTGGTGCGAAGGATGCCCTCGGCATGGCGCTGGATATCGGAGGCCTGGCCCTGGAAACCGCCGAGAGGCTGATGCAGCACGATGCTGGTGTTGGGTAGCGCGATGCGCCGCCCCGGTGTGCCGGCCATCAAAAGGAACGAGGCCATCGAGGCGGCGAAGCCCATACAAACCGTGGAGACCGGGCAACTGATATACTGCATCGTATCGTAGATCGCGAAACCGCTGGTCACCACGCCGCCCGGCGAGTTGATGTAGAGCGAGACCTCCTTGTCGGGATTGTCGGATTCCAACGACAGAAGCTGGGCGCAGACCAGCGCTGAGGTGCCGTCATCGATTGGGCCGTTGATGAAGACGATGCGCTCGCGCAGCAGCCGCGAAAATATGTCGAAGGCACGTTCGCCGCGGCTCGACTGCTCGATCACCATCGGCACCAGATTGGCAAGGCCGCTCATCGGTTGTCTCCGTTGACTGTTGTCGTTCAGGCCGCGCGCAGGAAGAGGCGCGGGGTGTTTGCGGCGATCTGCTTGTGCCTGGGAGTGCGCGCGTCAAAGGAAAGCCGGCAACCGGCGCCTGCCATCGCGATCTCCGGCACTGCTGCCCGAGCAAAACCATCATGGACGATGCGCAGATGCGTGCCGCCGGAAACGGTGCGGTCGAGCGTAAAGGTGACGATGCTGTCCACTGGGCTGTCGTTCATTGCGCTGTCCAGGGGACCGCCGGGCGGCACCTGCGTATCGCCGGGCGCCGGCCGCTCCCGCCAGGAATAGCGCAGCAGCCGTCCGGGATCCGCGTCGAGGATTTCGCACTCGATCGGCGCATTCGGCGCTTTAAAGGCAAAGCGGTTGCCGATTTCGGGCTTGATGTCGTTCGGCATCATCCAGGCCGCGAGCAGGTCCGGCACCGTCAGCGCCCGCCACACCTGTTCCGGCGGTTCGGGCAGCTCGCACTCGAACTCGATCTTGTCTGCGGCCATTTCGGCGCGTTCTTTGCCTCGGTTGGTCATTGGTCCATGTCCTTCAAAACCGTCTTGAGCCTTTCGATGCGCTCTGGCCAGAACGCACGGTAGCGTTCGATCCAGCCGAGCAGTGGCGCAAGCCCCTTCGGATCGACGCGGTAATAGGCGTTGCGACCGGCCCGGCGCTCGACCACGAGGCCGGCGCCGCGCAGCACTGCGAGATGTTGCGATACCGCCGGCTGCGATACCGGTATGCCAGTGCGCAGTTCCGACACCGTCATCTCGCCGTCGGCGAGCCGCTCATAGACGGCGCGACGCGTTGGATCCGCTAGTGCCCGAAAAATGTCTGCTTCGATCATGCCGAAAGCATAAGTCAATACTTATCGGTTTGGCAAGCCGTGTTTTTTAAGACAGGCGGTATTTTTTAAGACAGGCGAGGTTTTACAAACTCGCTGGAAGCCAGCGTCTCACCATGTCGGGGGATCCGTTGAACGTCGCCTCGAAAACTGGTGACGCGAGCACAACATGAATATGAAGCAATTCGGAGCCGACGTTTCGGAAGCCATGTTGCCTGTACGCGGCGACAACAAGCGACTGTCCGGCAGTCAAGACGAGATGCTCTTCGTCGATCCACATCTCGGCCCTGCCAGCGATGACGGTAAGTACTTCCTCGACCGGGTGCCAATGTGTCGGGGCGCCAACGGTGGGTTCGACCCATTGTTCAAACATGCAAAGTTGAGTTGCGCCGTTGCGGGCAGAGACATGCATGCGGGTCTTTACTCCCGTCCGCCACTCTTCTTGCGGCTGATCGTTATGCGCAACCATCTTCATGCGTTCGCCTCGATCCCATGGTCTGTGGAAATTCGACGCCAAGACACTACTTCTTACTGACAACTATTGACAGTGCAGGGCCTCTCCTATAGAACGAAAAGAGAACAAAAACCTTGTGGGAAAAGGCAGCGACGGCAGGCAGGGATTGTCCATAGCCTGTAAGGTGCGGCGACAAAAATTCGGTTTCGGATGAGCGCGGAGAAGTATCATGGCGGGTAGCGTCAACAAGGTCATTCTGGTGGGCAACCTCGGGGCGGACCCTGAAATCCGCCGCCTGAATTCGGGTGACCCGGTCGTCAACATCCGCATCGCGACGTCGGAAAGCTGGCGCGACAAGACGTCCGGAGAGCGCAAGGAAAAGACCGAGTGGCACAATGTCGTGATCTTCAACGACCAGATCGCCAAGGTGGCCGAGCAGTATCTGAAGAAGGGCATGAAGGTCTATGTCGAGGGCCAGCTGCAGACGCGCAAATGGCAGGACCAGACCGGCAATGACCGCTATACGACCGAAATCGTGTTGCAGAAATTCCGCGGCGAGCTGCAGATGCTCGATGCGCGGGGCGAGGGCGGCGGCCAGGTCGGCAACTATGCCGGTGGTGGTGCGAGCCGCGGTTCCGATTTCGGCCAGTCCGGCCCGGGCGAAAGTTTCAATCGCGGTGGCGCCAACAAGGGCGGCGGCGGTGGTTCGTCGCGCGAGCTGGACGACGAAATCCCGTTCTGATTTCTCGGGCGGACTGCCCTTGCGGCGAAAAGCGCCGGCACCTTGGCCACGAAATGGCGTCCCGAAAATCTGTCTTGGATTTTCGGGACGTTGTGCGTTTGAGCGGTGAAAGGACGTATCAGGTGAAGGCAAGGGTCAAATGGGTCGAGGAGCGCACTTTCGTTGGCGAGTCCGCCAATGGGCACAAGCTGGTGCTAGGCACTGCGTTCGGGCCGGAGGGCAAGACGCCGGGGCCGAGCCCAATGGAACTGGTGCTGATCGGCACTGGCGGCTGCTCGGCCTATGACGTGGTCCATATCCTCGAAAAGGGGCGCGAGGCGGTCGAAGATTGCGTGGTCGAACTCGATGCCGACCGTGCAGAAGCCGATCCCAGGGTGTTCACCCGCATTCACATGCATTTTGTCGTCAAGGGCCGGGCGCTATCACACGCCAAGGTGAAGCGGGCGATCGGGCTTTCGATCGAGAAATACTGCTCGGCCTCGGCAATGATGGCCAAGACTGCCGAGATTACCCACGACTTCGAAGTCATTGAAACGACAGCGAAGTAGGGCTGTTCCTACGTCGCCATCAGCGCCTTGATGCCGTCGGCGACGAACTGTACGGCGAGCGCCGCCAGGATGACGCCGAGCAGCCTTGTCAGGATCGAACGGCCGGTTTGGCCGAGGATACGGTCGATGCGCTCTGACAGCACGAACACCAGGTAGGTGATGACGAGGCAGATGGCGATGATGCCGACAAGGGCTGTCTGCGCACCCAAACCCTGAAACGAGCTTGAGAGCAGGACGGTCGCCGAAATCGCGCCGGGACCGGCAATGAGCGGGATCGCCAGCGGAAAGGCGGCGATGTTGTGGATCATGTCCCTGGTGATGGCGACGTCGCCGATCTTCTCCTTGCGGTCCTGCCGGCGCTCGAACACCATTTCGAAGGCGATGAAGAACAGCAGAAAGCCGCCGGCGACGCGGAAGGCCGGCAGAGTGATGCCGAAGACTGACAGGATCGACGCGCCGGCGATTGCGAACAACGCCATTACCAGGAAGGCGATGACCGAGGCGCGCACGGAGACCTGGTTGCGCTCCTCGCGGTTCATGCCGCGGGTCACGGCGAGGAAGAGCGGCGCCAGGCCGGGCGGATCGATCGTCACCAGTATGGTGACGAAGGCGTTGAACAGGCTGTCGAAGCTCGGCATGCTGACCCTCCCCCGCCGGCAAAGCCGGATAACGGGATTGGTAGAGCAAAGCGGAGGCAGTGGAAACCGTGCGGATCAGGGGCTGACGGCCCGGCGCGCCAGAAACTCGACTTCAAGACGCCAGGTGGCGCCGTCGTCCTGTGAGCGTTCGCCCAGCCAGCGGAACGAATTTTCGGTGATGCGCGAAAAGCTCCAGCGCACAGCAGATCCGGTGCCGTCTGCGCCTTGCTGGATGATGGTGTCGCCCTCGGCACGGCCGAGCTGGCGGCTGTAGTACTGATTGCGCGGATCGCTCCAGAAGATGTGCCAGGCGTCAACGCCGGGATCATAGACACGCAACGTCGTGCCATAGAAGGTCCATTTGCCGAGCGAGGGCGAGGGGCCGGCGTCACGGGCAGGCAGGATCCATACGTCCTGGATCGCGCGGCCTTCGAGCACCCAGCCGAAATGCACTTCGCCGCGCCCGGTCAGCACCTGACCGTCCTCGAGATGGCGCGTGGCGTCGAACGTCCAGGCGCCGACGAAGCGGCCATAAAGATTCAGTTTCTCGGCAAGGGCCGGTACGGGCCCATCGCTGTGCAGGACCTTGGCAAAGGAATTGGACATGGCTTCGCTCTCATCTTGTCAGGAGACCGGCAAGCATAGACGCCGACAGGGGTTCTGCGCTTGGGAAAAGTTGCTATGTTTCGGCGATGACGACGAGCGCGCACAGGCTGGCGTCGGGCCGAGGCTGGCAGGTGTCGGATGTCATCTGCACCGCCAGCGCCGCCGACAGGCCATTCGAGGAGGAGCATCGGGATTTCTGCGTTGCCGCCGTAACCAACGGCACCTTCCGCTATCGTGCGCGCGAGGGCACGGCGATGCTGGCGCCGGGCGCGCTCCTGCTCGGCAATCCCGGCACATGCTACGAATGCGGGCACGAGCATGGCGCCGGCGACCGTTGCCTCTCCTTCCATTTCGGACCGGCCTATATGGAGCGGATCGTCGCCGACGTGCCGGGCGCCAAGACGCTCGATTTCGGAACGCCGCGCCTGCCGCCCTTGCCGGCGCTGGTGCCGCTGCTTGCCGAAGCGGAGGCGGCGCGCGAGATGGCCGACACCGGCGTGTTCGAGGAACTCGCCCTGCGCATTGCCGGTGCCGCGGTAACTGCGGCTTGCAGCGCTACGGATCGGGGACGGACGCCGAGCCGCCGTGACCAGAAGCGTGTCGCCGAAGCGGTGCGGCGCATCGAAGTCGATGCCGACCGGCCGATCTCGCTTGCCGAACTCGCCGACGAGACCGCCACCAGCCCTTACCATTTCCTGCGCACCTTCCGGCACGTTGCCGGTATGACGCCCTACCAATTCCTGCTGAGAGCGCGGCTGCACAGGGCAGCCGTGCGGCTGCGGACGTCGGATCAGACGATTTCGGCGATTGCCTTTTCGGCGGGATTCAACGATCTATCAACCTTCAATCGCCGTTTCCGGCGGCTGATGGGCGAGGCGCCGGGTACTTATCGCGCCCGCCGGCGACGCCCGTGAAAGGGTACACGGCCATATCGTCGCAATTGGTTTATCCTTTTGAATTTGCCGCTAAAAACCACACTGGAAAACTGCCGCGATTGTTGGAGTTTCAGGCTGGCTTCCTATATAAGCACCAAGTGATTCCTGATTAGATTGTGATCCGATTTGACCGACCAAAAGACACCGCGCGGCGCCGACGGCGGCCCCACCGGCATCGAGCCGATATCCATCATCGAGGAGATGCAGCGCTCCTATCTCGACTACGCCATGAGCGTGATCGTCAGCCGCGCATTGCCGGACGTGCGCGATGGCCTCAAGCCGGTGCATCGCCGCATCCTCTACGCCGCCTATGAGAGCGGCTATCACTGGAACCGCAAATATGTGAAATCGGCACGCCCGGTCGCCGACGTGATGGGTAAATACCATCCGCATGGCGACGCCTCTATCTACGACGCTTTGGTGCGCATGGCGCAGGATTGGTCGCTGCGCGTGCCGCTGATCGACGGGCAGGGCAATTTCGGCTCGATCGACGGCGATCCGCCGGCGGCGATGCGCTACACGGAATCGCGGCTGACCAAGGTCGCGCATGAGTTGCTGGAAGACATCGACAAGGACACCGTCGATTTCCAGGACACTTACGATGCGTCGGGCAGCGAACCGAAAGTCCTGCCGGCGCGCTTCCCGAACCTGTTGGTCAACGGCTCCGGCGGTATCGCCGTCGGCATGGCCACCAACATCCCGCCGCACAATCTGGGCGAGGTCTGCAACGGCGCCATTGCCCTCATCGATAATCCGGCGATCGACCTTCCGGCGCTGATGGAGATCATTCCGGGACCGGATTTCCCGACCGGCGGCATCGTGCTTGGCCGTTCCGGCATCTACAGCGCCTATTCGACCGGCCGCGGCTCCATCGTCATGCGCGGCCGCGTCAACGTCGAGGCGCGCGGCAACGATCGGGAATCGATAGTCATCACCGAGGTTCCCTATCAGGTAAATAAGGCGTCGATGATCGAGAAGATGGCCGAGCTGGTGCGCGACAAGCGCATCGAAGGCATTTCCGACATTCGCGACGAGAGCGACCGCCAGGGCTACCGCGTCGTCATCGAACTGAAGCGCGACGCGGTCGCCGATGTCATTCTCAACCAGCTTTACCGCTTCACCCCGCTGCAGACGTCCTTCGGCGCCAACATGGTGGCACTGAACGGCGGCAAGCCGGAATTGCTGACTCTGACCGACATGCTGAAGGCGTTCGTCGCCTTCCGTGAGGAGGTGATCAGCCGGCGCACGAAATTCCTGCTGCGCAAGGCGCGCGACCGCGCCCATGTGCTGGTCGGCCTTGCCATCGCTGTTGCCAACATCGATGAAGTCATCAAGCTGATCCGCAGCGCTCCGGACCCGCAGACGGCGCGCGAGCAGTTGATGGAGCGGCGCTGGCCTTCGGGCGACGTGGAATCGCTGATTCTTCTGATCGACGATCCGCGCCATCGCATCAACGAGGATGGCACCTACAATCTCTCCGAGGAGCAGGCGCGCGCCATCCTCGAACTGCGCCTGCAGCGCCTGACCGCGCTCGGCCGCGACGAGATCGCCGACGAGCTGAACACGATCGGCGACGAGATCAAGGACTACCTGGACATCCTCTCGTCCCGCGCCCGCGTCCAGCAGATCGTCAAGGACGAGCTCATCGCCGTTCGCGACGAGTTCGGCACGCCGCGCCGTACCGAGCTCGCCGAGGGCGGGGCGGACATGGAAGACGAGGACCTGATCCAGCGCGAGGACATGGTCGTCACGGTCAGCCATTCCGGCTACATCAAGCGCGTGCCGCTGTCGCTCTACCGGGCGCAGCGCCGCGGCGGCAAGGGCCGCTCCGGCATGTCGACCAAGGAAGAGGATTTCGTCACCCGGCTGTTCGTCGCCAACACGCACACGCCGGTGCTGTTCTTCTCCTCGCGCGGTATCGTCTACAAGGAAAAGGTCTGGCGCCTGCCGATCGGCAACCCACAATCGCGCGGCAAGGCGCTGATCAATATGCTGCCGCTCGAACAGGGCGAGCGCATCACCACGATCATGCCGCTGCCGGAGGATGAGACGAGTTGGGGCGAGCTCGACGTCATGTTTGCCACCACGCGCGGTACCGTGCGTCGCAACAAGCTGTCGGACTTCGTCCAGGTCAACCGCAACGGCAAGATCGCCATGAAGCTGGACGAGGAAGGCGACGAGATCCTCGGCGTCGAGACCTGCACCGACAATGACGACGTGCTTTTGACGGCAAGTTCCGGCCAGTGCATCCGCTTTCCGGTCAGCGACGTACGCGTCTTCCAGAGCCGCAATTCGGTCGGCGTGCGCGGCATTGCGATGGCCGATGGCGACCGGGTGATCTCGATGGCGGTGATCGAGCATGTCGATGCGCCGCCGGCGGAGCGTGCCGCCTACCTCAAGCGGGTGGTGGCCGAACGCCGGCTCGCTGCTGACATCGCGGCCGGCGAGGAGGAAGAAATCCAGCTCACCAATGAAGAGGTCGGCGAAGAGGCAGAGCTTTCCGACGACCGCTATGAATTCCTCAAGGCGCACGAGCAGTTCGTGTTGACGGTGACGGAATATGGCTACGGCAAGCGTTCATCGTCCTACGATTTCCGCCTGACTGGCCGTGGCGGCAAGGGTATTCGCGCCACCGACGTCTCGAAAACGGCCGAAATCGGCCGCCTGGTGGCGACCTTCCCGGTCGGCAATGACGATCAGATCATGCTGGTTTCGGATGGCGGCACCGTTATCCGTGTTCCAGTGAACGGCATTCGTTTCGCCAGCCGCGCCACCAAGGGCGTTACCATCTTCAATACCGCAGAGGGCGAGAAGGTCGTTTCGGTGGAGCGAATTTCAGAACCGCAAGCGGATGAAGAGATCGAAGAGAATGCTGAAAGCGGCGCTGTTGCCGATGCCGATGGTAGGGAGCCCGATACTTCCGTCGAGTGAGTTTGGCACGGCGACGCCAGCCCTGTGGGCCGGCGTGTGAAGACACCCGCAATCTAGAAGCGGCGATAAGGCCTGCGGTTGCCGAAGCCTTCGAACCGCTTGGTGTTGGCCTTGGCGCGGACGCGCTGTGCTTCCTGATGCAACCCGAATACGGTGGCGATCAGCATGGCGACGGTCATTGCGGTGGCGAGCATGTAGATCAGCATGTGCGTGTTCTCCTGCGCCTAACAACGATTAGATGGGTGTTTGGTTTCATCTCCTGCAGCTGCAACTTAGTGAACACTGCGTGAAGCTGTTGTGAGCGGCACATTCATCTGTCGTTCACGTCGGCCAAAAGGTTCACGGCGCGGGCTGGCGATCGGATTTGCCTTTAGGAGAGAGGCTCGCTAGAAGCACCTGCCATGACCGAACGCATCGCCCTTTATGCCGGCTCTTTCGACCCGCTGACCAACGGCCATCTCGACGTGCTGAAGGCGTCGCTGGCCGTGGCGGATACAATCTATGCGGCGATCGGCATCCATCCCGGCAAGAAGCCGTTGTTTTCCTTCGAGGAACGGGTTGGCCTGATCGAAACGGCCGCGAAGGCAGAATTCGGCAGCGACGGTGCGCGTATCAAAGTAGTCGCCTTCGACGGGTTGGTAATCGACGCGGCCAGGAAGCATGGCGCCTCGATCATGATCCGCGGCCTGCGCGACGGCACCGACCTTGACTATGAGATGCAGATGGCCGGCATGAACGAGACCATGGCGCCGGAGCTGCAGACGGTGTTCCTGCCCGCCAGCCCTTCGGTGCGCACCATTACCGCCACACTTGTGCGCCAGATAGCTTCGATGGGAGGCGACATCCGTCCCTTCGTGCCGGCGGCCGTGGCCGGCGCGCTCACCGCCAAATTCGCGAAATAAATGCATGTCACCCAAAAGTGGAACCCGGCTTTGGGTAACGACATGCATGAACGAAGATATTCGGAGAAAGATCCCATGCAGCTGAAAAAGCTTGCCTTCTTGCTTGCCGTGCTTGCCGGTCTTGTGACCGCATCCGTGTCGGCCTTTGCCGCCGATCCGGAAAACACCATGATCGTAACGCTGAAGGACGGCGACGTGACCATCGCGCTGAGGCCCGACCTTGCGCCGAAGCACGTCGCGCAGATCAAAAAGCTGGTGCGCCAGGGCGCCTACGACAACGTCGCCTTTCACCGCGTCATTGACGGGTTCATGGCGCAGACCGGCGACGTCAAGTTCGGCAACATGAAGAGCGGCTTCAATGCCGACGCTGTCGGCACCGGCGGCTCCGATCTTCCTGACCTGCCGGCCGAATTCTCCAGCACCGAGCACTACCAGCGCGGCGTGGTCGGCATGGCCCGCTCCGACGATCCGAATTCCGCCAATTCGCAATTCTTCATCATGTTCGCGCCGGCACCGCCGCTCGATGGCCAGTACACCATCGTTGGCAATGTCGTCAGCGGCATGGAGTTGGTGGACCACATCAAGAAAGGCGACGAGGCGCAGAACGGCACGGTGACCGACCCCGATCGCATGATCAAGGTGCGCATCGCCGCGGACGGCAAGTAACCTCAATTGTTCAAAAGGATATTTCTGACATGGCCGAAATCAAGGACCGCGAGAACGCGCTTATCATGGACACGACCAAGGGCAAGGTCGTCATCGAATTGTTTCCAGATCTGGCGCCCGGCCATGTCGACCGTATCAAGGAGCTGGCGCGCGAAGGCGCCTATGACGGCGTGGTCTTCCACCGCGTCATCGACGGCTTCATGGCGCAGACCGGCGACGTGAAGTTCGGCAATTCCAACAAGCCGTCTTTCGCGCCATCGCGCGCCGGCACTGGCGGTTCCGACAAACCCGATCTGAAGGCCGAGTTCTCCAACGCCAACCACGGCCGCGGCACCTGCTCGATGGCGCGCTCGCAGAACCCGAACTCGGCCAATTCGCAGTTCTTCATCTGCTTTGACGATGCCGCCTTCCTCAACCGCCAGTACACGGTATGGGGCCAGGTCATCGAAGGCATGGACAACGTCGACAAGATCAAGCGCGGCGAACCGGTGCAGGATCCTGACAAGATCGTGTCGCTCAAGGTCGCGGCCGACGTGAAATGACCGGCCGGGCTGTCGCGGCAATCGCATTTGTGCTCGTCGCGGCGGCCACTCCGGCGCTGGCAACGGAATCGATCGTCTGCAGCGCCGACGGCGGCGCGGCATCGATCGACGTTTTGATGGGACACACGGCCGTCATTGCGGTCGCGCGTGTGTGGCTGGATGCCGGCGGCAAGACATGGACCACGGATGGACAGCCAGGCTCAACGAAAGTCATCGTTGGACAGGCATTCGAAGACGACGAGCGCATGCTGATCGACCTCACCGACGAAGGCATCAGCTCGATCGTCGCCAAATTGCGGCTGGTCAAGGCCAGCGAGCAGTCCAGCTTCGCGATGGGCGGCACATTGAGCATAGACGGTGTCGGCGCCTGGGCGGTGACCTGCCCGGAACCTTGAGGCGGGGATCTCTTGCGCGTCGACCTTTTCGACTTCGATCTGCCGGAGGAGCGCATCGCGCTTCGCCCAGCCGAGCCGCGCGACAGTGCCAGGATGCTGGTGGTCAGGCCGGGTGAGGGGCTCGAAGACCGGACGGTGCGCGACCTGCCGGCCCTGCTCAAGGCCGGTGATGTGCTGGTCTTCAACGACACCAAGGTCATTCCGGCACAGCTGAAAGGCATCAGGCGGCGCGGCGAGGCGGCGGCGCAGGTCGAAGCCACGCTGCATATGCGGATGGCGCCCGACCGCTGGCTGGCCTTCATGCGTCCGGGCAAGCGCATCGCCGCCGGCGATCGTATCCATTTCGGTCATGACGCCAATTCCTGCCTTCTCGGCCAGCTCGACGCGACCGTGATCGAGAAGGGAGAAGGCGGCGAGGTGCTGCTCGGCTTCGACCTGTCAGGTCCGTTCCTCGACGAGGCGCTGCATGCAGTCGGCCACATCCCGCTGCCGCCCTACATCGCCTCCAAGCGTGACGACGACGAACGCGACCGCAGCGACTATCAGACCATTTATGCGAGGGAGGAGGGCGCGGTCGCCGCGCCGACGGCAGGGCTGCATTTCACGCCGGAGCTGTTTGCGACGCTCGACGCCAAGGGCATAGAGCGCCGTTTCGTCACGCTGCATGTCGGCGCCGGCACGTTCCTGCCGGTGAAGGCGGACGACACCGCCGACCACAAGATGCACGCCGAAACCGGTTCGGTCAGCCCGGAAACCGCCGAGGCGCTGAATGCGGCGAAAGCAAAAGGAGGGCGCATTATCGCCGTCGGCACGACATCGCTGCGCTTATTGGAGAGCGCGGCTGGCGAGGACGGCAGGCTGGCCGCATGGTCAGGCCCGACAGACATCTTCATCACGCCCGGCTATCGTTTCAAGACCGCTGACTTGCTGATGACCAATTTCCATCTGCCGCGTTCGACGCTGTTCATGCTGGTTTCGGCCTTCTGCGGTTTGCAGACGATGCGGGCGGCCTATGCGCATGCCATCGAGAATCGCTACAGGTTTTATTCCTATGGAGACGCAAGTCTTCTGTTCAGGGAGGATACCGATGGACGATGACCTGGAAACCTTCGACCGGGAAGCCTTGATCGCCGAGGTCAGGAAACTGCGCGCCGGCATCCGCCAACACCGCGACGCCACCGGCCATGATCTGTGCTGGCACCATCCCGACCTCTGGTCACTTTTGCCCGAAAAAGACCGACCCGGCGATTGCCGTGCCGCCGTGGCCGAAATTCATGCGCGGCTGCATCCGCTACCGGCAATCACTCGACAAGCAGGCCCCGGACGCGCCGGTATTCGACAAGGAGTTCGATGGCTAGGGAATTCAATGACTGACGCATTCACCTTCAAGGTGCTGGCGACCGACGGCAGGGCGCGGCGTGGTGCAATCACCATGCCGCGCGGGGAAATCCGCACGCCTGCCTTCATGCCGGTCGGTACCGGCGGCACGGTGAAGGCCATGTATATGGATCAGGTGCGCGGCGTCGGCTCGGACATTATCCTCGGCAACACCTACCACCTGATGCTAAGACCCGGCGCCGAGCGCGTGGCGCGGCTCGGCGGCCTGCATGAATTCGCCCGCTGGCCGCATCCAATCCTGACCGACAGCGGCGGCTTCCAGGTGATGTCGCTGTCGAAGCTGCGGAAACTGACCGAGAACGGCGTTACCTTCCGTTCGCATATCGACGGCGGCGCCTACGAGATGTCGCCGGAGCGTTCGATAGAGATCCAGGGGCTGCTCGATTCCGACATCCAGATGCAGCTCGACGAATGCACGGCTCTGCCGGCCAAGCAGAACGAGATCGAGCGTGCCATGGAGTTGTCGTTGCGCTGGGCCGAGCGTTGCAAGACGGCATTCGGCGAGCAGCCCGGCAAGGCGATGTTCGGCATTGTGCAAGGCGGCGACGTGCCGGATCTGCGGCTGCGCTCGGCGCAGGCACTGAAGGCAATGGAGCTGAAGGGCTACGCGATCGGCGGGCTGGCTGTCGGCGAGCCGCAAGCGGTGATGCTGGAGATGCTCGACATCACTTGCCCGGAGCTGCCGGCTGACCGGCCGCGCTACCTGATGGGCGTCGGCACCCCGGACGACATTTTGAAGTCGGTGGCGCGCGGCATCGACATGTTCGACTGCGTGATGCCGACGCGGGCAGGGCGCCACGGCCTTGCCTACACACGGCGCGGCAAGGTCAATCTGCGCAACGCCCGCCATGCCGACGATCCGCGTCCGCTCGATGAGGAAAGCGACTGCCCGGCCGCACGCGACTATTCGCGGGCCTACTTGCACCATCTGGTGCGCTCGCAAGAGGCGCTTGGGGCGATGCTCCTGACCTGGAACAATCTGTCCTATTACCAGCAGCTGATGCGCGATATTCGTGAAGCGATCGAGGCTGGCAGGTTCGCCGAACAAGCCGAGATCATCACGCAGCAATGGGCAAACGGTGACCTCGCCGTCCGGTAGGCATGCTCGCCAGGAATCCGGCTCCAGGGAGGAGTTGCCCCTGCCATGAACTGTTTTGAAACGACTGCCTAATAAGCATTGCCGGACGACATCGGGCGAGGATCAAGAACCTGTTCGTTTCGCGGCACGTTTCAGTTCCTGGCACGACGGTGCGGACGAACGGCATCGCTTCGCCTTCGCCCTCCGTGGCTGTCCAGCGATGGACGGCTGGGTCGTTGCTTGCCGCTCTGATAATCGCCGTGACCGGTCTGGTCTTGCGCTTGCTTGGCGCGCGCGGCGACCTTTGGCTGGACGAGATCTGGAGCTTTGCGCTGATCAAGCCGCTGACGTCGATCGACCAGATATTCTGGCACGTCAATCACGACAACAATCATTTCCTCAACTCGGTCTATCTCTATCTCATTGGCCCCGATGCTTCGCCGCTGATCCAGCGAGGTCTGTCGATAGCATTAGGCGTTGCCACGATCGCTGCGGCGGCAGCGAGCGCCGCATCGCGCGGACGACAGGCGATGATTGCCACAAGCCTGTTGTTTGCCGTGAGCTACCCAATGGTCCATTACGGCTCGGAGGCGCGCGGCTATGCCGGCCTTGTGCTGTTCACGCTGCTTTCGGTGGTTTTTCTGGAGCGCCGGCTCGACAATAGACGGTGGTCTGGCGCGGCCTTGGCAGCGGCGATCCTTTTCGGCTTCCTGTGCCATCTCACAATGATCGGAATGGTGGCGGTCCTCGCAATCTGGACCGCCTGGCTCGCCTGGCAGCGTACGGCGAAGGTCGGCCGCGTCGTTGCGGACCTGGCGTCGATCTTCCTGCCGGGCTTGCTTGCCGTGCTGCCGCTGGCTGTCGGCGTGTTTGTCGGCTGCAGGCTGTTCGGCTTCAGTGTCGGTGGTGTTTCGCCATTCTCGATTGCCGCCTTCGCGCAGGGCTATGGCGGGATGATCCGCTCTCTGTTCGGCCTGCCACCCTGGTTTGGCGACGGGCCCTATATCGTTGCCGCCTGCGGTCTTGTCGGCCTCTCCGCCGGTGTCTGGCGCGGTCGTCGAGCCAGCCTTTATGCCATCGGGATTATCGGACTGCCTTTGCTCATGGCGGCGGCGCATCTGCCCAACCTTGAGTTCCCGCGCTATTTCATCATCAGCGGAACATTGCTGCTGCTCTGGGCCGGCGAGATGATTGGCCGCGGCCTGGATGCTCGCGGAACTGCCAGGCTGCTTGCGATGGGAGCGCTGGCGATCGTGGTGAGTGGAAGCATTTCGTCGCTGCTTCAGTTCTATCAATATGGACGCGGCTCCTACGCCGCTATCGTTGATGAAATGACCAGGAACGGCGCAACCACCTATGCCAGCGACGGTAATTTCCGCACCCCCATTGTCGTCAACTATTTTGCGGCGCGAATGGATCGTCGGGCATTGCTGGTCACAGACGACGGGATGTGCACCGAACGGCCCGCCTGGCTGGTCCTCGAAGGGGACGTGGACAAACAAGCCGAACATGTCCAACCTACGGCCGCATGCGCTCTGGCGTATGAACGGGCCGATGCGTCGAGGCATTGGGGGTTTTCAGGCCTGAGCTGGACGCTCTACCGGCGACAGGATTGAAACACCCCTTTAGGTGCTGAGCGACGTGGACGCACGCAGGCTGCAGCCGGTGATCCGAAAGCTGCCGTCAGGCTGTAGTTCGAGCGTGTAGACCGCCTCGTAGTCCTTGCCATCCGGGCCGACGATCAGCACTTGCTGGATGATCGAGGTCGGGCTCGTCTCGCGAACTTTGCCGAAGGAGTAGGTCTGCGGTTGGCGCACCGGCGGATAGCCTTTTGTCACCATGTTCATGAAGGTATCGACGGTCGGAAAGATGCGTTTCACATTCGGTGCGGCAAAGCTGTAGGCCGTCATTCCGTCATTGGCGATGAACGCCCTCAACTGCCCATCGATGACTGTCTGCGCCGCTTTGACTTCGGCGTCGCCAGCAAAGGCCTGGGATGCGAAAATGAATGGAATGACTGCGAATGCGAAAAACGCGCGGCGCATGGCCTGTCTCCGTTGTCCCTGAGAAATCGCTGCCTGAAGGTACATGATACCATACGCTTTGCAGTGCTTCAGGGTTTCAGCCGAGCGCAAACATTCGGCGTGGCAGTCCGTGTCCGAGCCGAGAAAGCATTGTCGAGGCGAGAACAGCCTGAGCGATTGCCGATGCTTGAAAGCCGGGCGGCAGTCTGCCACAAGGGCCGCTCGATTAGAGCGTGCGATGTGAGCAGGACCAGGCAATGAAGGCATTTTTCGTGCAGATAAAATGCGATCTGGGCAAGGCCTACGACGTTGCCAGCGCCCTGGCCGATGCCGAGATCGCTTCGGAAATCTACTCGACAGCCGGAAACTACGACCTGCTCGCCAAATTCTATGTCGACGACGAGGAAGACATCGGCCACTTCGTCAACGAGAAAGTGCAGATTCTTCCCGGCATCAAGGACACGTTCACGGTCGTCACCTTTCGCGCGTTTTGATCCGCATCCGGCATCTGCCCGGACACCAGGCAAAGCCTGATCAAGGCCCTATTGGTGCTGCCTTAATTTTAGGCAAGTGCGATATACTGATCGCCGGCGCCCAACAAATCACCGATTGCGCTTGATTTTCTCCAGCCAGGCCAGTGAAATGGCGCCACAGGGGAGTATGCGATTGGCAGCGTTCGATGAAATGCTTCCGGAAGTTTCCGGGCTGAGAAAACCGTATTCGGCTTACGATCGCTGGCTGAAGGAACAGGACCCGGCCAGACTTACCGAGAAGATGCAGGACGCCGAACGCGTCTTTCGCAAGACAGGCATCACTTTCGCCGTCTACGGCGAGCAGGAAGCATCGGAGCGGCTGATACCCTTCGATATCGTTCCGCGCATCATTTCGGGCAACGAATGGCGACGGCTGACGCAAGGCATCGAGCAGCGCGTCCAGGCGCTGAACGCCTTTCTCGACGACATCTACCATCGCCAGGAGATCTTACGCGCCGGCCGGGTGCCGAAGGAGTTGATCGCCAAGAACGAGGCGTTCCTGCCCGAGATGATCGGGGTGCGGCCGCCGGCCGGCGTCTATACGCACATCATCGGCGTCGACATCGTACGCATCAGCGAGAACGAGTTCTACGTGCTGGAGGACAACGCGCGCACGCCGTCCGGCGTCTCCTACATGCTGGAGAACCGCGAGACGATGATGCAGCTCTTTCCCGAGCTGTTCCAGCAGATCAAGGTGCGGCCGGTTGAGAATTACCCGCAGCTCTTGCGCCAGTCGCTGGCGGCAGTGCGGCCGCAAAGCACCAAGGGCGCGCCGACCATTGCCGTGCTGACGCCGGGCAGCTTCAACTCGGCGTATTTCGAACATGCTTTCCTTGCCGACCAGATGGGCGTGCAGCTTGTCGAGGGGCAGGATCTGCGCGTCGTCGATGGCCATGTCGCGATGCGCACCACCGAGGGCTACAAGCAGATCGACGTGCTTTACCGTCGTGTCGACGACTCGTTCCTCGATCCGCTGACCTTCCGCCCCGACTCGGCACTTGGCGTGCCGGGCATTATGGACGTCTACCGCGCCGGCAACATCACGATCGCCAATGCGCCGGGAACCGGCATCGCCGACGACAAGGCGATCTATTCCTACATGCCCGAGATCGTCGAATTCTACACCGGCCGCAAGGCGATCCTCGGCAACATCCCGACCTGGCGCTGCTCGGAGCCGGACAGCCTGAAATACGTGCTCGAACACATCGACGAATTGGTGATCAAGGAGGTCCACGGCTCCGGCGGTTACGGCATGCTGGTCGGTCCGGCGGCGACCAAGAAGGAATGCGAAGAGTTTTCCAAAAAGCTCGCGGCAAAACCGTCGAACTACATCGCCCAGCCGACGCTGGCGCTGTCGACCTGTCCGATCCTGACGGACAAGGGGCTGGCGCCGCGCCATGTCGATCTGCGCCCCTATGTGCTGGTTTCCGACCGTATCCAGATCGTGCCCGGCGGGCTGACCCGAGTAGCGCTCAAGGAAGGCTCGCTGGTCGTCAATTCCTCGCAAGGCGGGGGCACGAAGGATACGTGGGTGTTGGATGATTAGAGTGAAAGTAGTGAATAGTGAATAGTGAATAGTGAATAGTGAATAGTGAATAGTGAATAGGTAAGGATGTGGGTCGTTGATGTTGGTGAAATGCCCTGAAGTGAAGCGCGCGGAATCGTGCCCTGGAATCCGGATAGTCACCATTCACCATTCACCTTTCACTATTCACCACAGGACCGCCTGACATGCTTCTCGGCCGCACCGCCAACGGGCTCTACTGGATGAACCGCTACATCGAGCGGGCGGAAAACATGGCGCGGCTGGTGGATGCCGGCTTGCGCATGGCGCTGACTCGTACTCAGAACGCTTCGGAGGAGTGGAATTCGGTGCTGCTCAGCGCCGGTTCGGACGCCAGCTTCACGCAGAAATATTCCGACTACACCGCCGCCAATGTCGCCGACTATCTGCTGCGCGACACATCGAACCCGTCGAGCACGATGTCGTCTATCGAAACGGCCCGTAACAATGCCCGCATGGTGCGTACCGCACTGACGCGTGAGACCTGGGAAAGCATCAACGAAGCCTGGATGTCGCTGAAGCGGATACTGGCCAAGCCGATCGACGAGCGCGACCTGCCCAACGCGCTCGACGCAATCAAGCGCGAGACGGCGCTGATCCGCGGCTCGTTCTACGGCACGATGCTGCGCAACGAAATTTTCGATTTTTCGCAGCTCGGCACGTATGTCGAACGCGCCGACAACACCGCGCGCATCCTGGATGTGAAATACTACGTGCTGTTGCCGTCGATCTCCTGGGTCGGCTCGACGCTCGACAACTACCAGTGGGAATCGATCCTGCGCTCGGTGTCGGCGCACCGTTCCTATCGCTGGGTCTATGATGCCGACTACAAGCCGAGCAACATCGCCGATTATCTGATCCTCAACGTCCGCATGCCGCGCTCGCTGACCTTTTGCTACCGCTTCCTGACGGAGCATCTCAAATTCCTGGGTGACGACTATGGGGAGCGCCACGCCTGTCATGCGACGGCTGCCAAGACCCAGGCCATGCTGACGGCCGGGTCGATCAAGGATATTTTCGACGCCGGCCTGCACGAATTCCTGGCCAATTTCATCCGCGACAACACCAGGCTCGGCGACGAGATCGCGCAGGATTACAGGTTCTATTGAGCATGATCCCAAAAAGCGGAGACCGGTTTTCGGAAAAGCTCATGCTCCAGGGACGAGTGCGATGCGGCTGAAGATCACCCACCGGACCGAATACCGCTACGATGCGCCGGTGCACTATCTGTTGCAGCGTTTGCGGCTGCTCCCGGTGAACGGGCGCACCCAGACGGTACTGTCCTGGGCGCTGAAGATCGAAGGCGCACGCGAGGAAGTGCGCTTCACCGACCATTTCGGCAATGATACCCGGCTGTTGAGCGTCGAGGGCGAGCGCGACTTCATCACCGTCGAAGCAGCCGGCGAAGTGGTGACGCGCGACACCGCTGGCGTCTGCGGACCGCACCAGGGTTTCGCGCCGCTCTGGCTGTTCGGCCAGGAAACGCCGCTGACGACGATCGGCAGCGGCATTCGCGAGCTTGCTGCCTCGGTGGGCAAGGGTACCGACATCGAAAGGCTGCACCGGTTGATGGCGGTGATCGGCGAGCGCGTCGCTTATACGCCGGACACCACCAACGTGACGACGCCGGCCGAAGAGGCCCTGGCGCTCAAGACCGGCGTTTGCCAGGACCACAGCCACATCTTCGTTGCCGCGGCGCGTGCCATGGATTTTCCGGCCCGCTATATCAGCGGCTACCTGATGATGGATGCGGCCATCGAGCAGGCGGCAAGCCACGCCTGGGCCGAGGCGCATGTCTCGGGCCTCGGCTGGGTCGCCTTCGATGTCGCCAACGGCATTTCTCCGGACGAGCGTTATGTGAAGGTGGCGACCGGCCGCGATTATCGCGACGCCACGCCGGTATCTGGAATTCGGCTGGGACAGGCGGAAGAACAGCTTGCGGTCACCGTCACCGTGGAGCAGTAATCCCCGGCAAGATTGTTGCCAAAGAGATTCGATGACCTATTGCGTCGGCCTGAAGATCGATCGCGGGCTCGTGTTCATGTCGGACACGCGCACCAACGCCGGCATGGATTCGATCTCGACCTTCAGGAAGATGCATGTCTGGGAAGAGCCGGGCGAGCGCGTCATCGTTTTGATGTCGGCCGGCAATCTGGCGACGACGCAGGCCGTGGTCAGCCTGCTCGACGAACGCACCAAGGCAGTGGCGGAGCGCCGTGCCACACTGCTCGAAACGCCCTCCATGTACCAGACAGTCCGGTTGGTCGGAGACACCGTCAAGGAGGTCATCGCCAGTTCGTCGCCGGCGGGCGAAAAGGCGGATTCCTACTTCAACGCCTCCTTCATCCTCGGCGGTCAGATCAAGGGCAGCGCGCCGCGCCTGTTCATGATCTATCCGGAAGGCAATTTCATCGAATCCACCGACGACACGCCGTTCTTCCAGATCGGTGAGACCAAATACGGCAAGCCGATCATTATCCGTGCGTATGAAAAGACCATGAGTTTCGCCGAGACGGTGAAGTTGCTGCTGGTGTCGTTCGACTCGACGCTGAAGTCGAACCTGTCGGTCGGCCTGCCGCTCGACCTGCTGTTCTATGAAAAGGACACTTTCAAGGTCGGCCTCAAAAAGCGAATAACCCAGGACGATCAATATTATCGTACGATCTCGGATAGCTGGTCGAACGCGCTGAAGACCGCCTTTGCCAGTCTGCCTGATTTTCCCGAATGAAAACCTTCGTTTTTCGTGCTCTTTGATCGCGGCTCGATGAGGCGCTACGGAGGCGAAGATGAATAGCAACGAATTCCGCGAATGGTCGCTGCGAGCGGCTGAATGGGGCGCCGACTACAGAAACAGCCTTCGCGAAAAACCGGTGCGGCCGCTTGTCGAGCCGGGCGAAATCTTCAAAAGCATCGATGCCGCGCCGCCGGAAGACGGCGAAACGATGCAGGCAATCTTCGCCGATTTCGAACAAAAGATCTTGCCGGGCATGACGCACTGGCAGCATCCGCGTTTCTTCGCCTATTTCCCGGCTAACGCGGCACCGGTCTCCGTCGTGGCCGAGTATCTGGTTTCCGCGATGGCCGCGCAATGCATGCTCTGGCAGACCTCGCCGGCGGCAACCGAGCTCGAGACGCGTGTCGTCGACTGGATGCGGCAGGCGCTTGGTTTGCCGGAGGGATTTTCCGGCGTCATGCAGGATTCGGCTTCATCGGCGACGCTTGCCGCCGTGCTGACAATGCGCGAGCGCGCGCTCGACTGGCAAGGCAACAAGAACGGCTTGCAAGGGCAGCCGGTCGTGCGGATCTATTCTTCCGACCAGGTCCATACTTCTATCGACCGGGCGATCTGGGTGTCGGGCATCGGCGAGGCGAACCTCGTGCGCATTCCGGTCGCCGGACGCTTCCGCGCCATGCAGACGGCGGCTCTGGAAGCCGCGATCGTTACCGACCGCGAAAACGGCATGCTGCCGGCGGGCATCATCGCCAGCGTCGGCGGCACAAGTACCGGCGGCACCGACAATGTGGCGGCTGTTGCCGAGGTGGCGAAGCGGCACGGGCTCTACCTGCATGTCGATGCCGCATGGGCCGGCTCCGCCATGATCTGCCACGAGTTCCGGCATTTCTGGACCGGCGCCGAAAATGCCGATTCCATCGTCTTCAACCCGCATAAATGGTTGGGGGCACAGTTCGATTGCTCGATGCAGTTCATCCGCCAGCCGGAAGAGCTGGTCCGCACGCTGGCGATCAAGCCCGAATTCCTGAAAACGCATGGCCGCGACGGGGTCATCAACTACTCCGAATGGTCGGTGCCGCTCGGACGGAGGTTCCGCGCTCTGAAACTTTGGTTCCTGCTGCGTGCGTATGGCTTGGAAAATCTGCGGAACATGATCCGCAACCATGTTGCCTGGAGCGAGAGCCTCGCCGCGCGGCTGGCTCGGGAACCGGATTTCGAGATCGTCACGGAACCCATGCTGTCGCTATTCTCATTCCGCCATCTCGCGGCTGCGGCCATCGACTCTGACGAGCACAATTTGCGGTTGGTCAGCGCGATCAACGATGACGGCCGCATTTACCTGACGCAGACCCGGGTGGACGGGCAGGTGGCGATCCGCTTTCAGGTCGGGCAGTTCGAAACGACTGCGGCGGACGTCGATACTGCTTTCTCGGTCATCACTGAGATCGCGCGGGGGCTGAGTTGATAGCCTCGTCGAGATTGCGCCGGAGCTTTTCTCGCTGCAGTCGCCCGATTTTCATTAGCCGGCCCATACCTGTTCATGGCTTTCGTTTTCAGCTATAGACGAGAAAAACGAAAATGAGAGGTTGCTAGATGTATCTGTCGCCGCGTCATTCCGAAATCATCCAGATGGCCAAGGACCATGGCCGCGTACTGGTCGAGGAGCTGGCGACGCATTTCAACGTGACGCCGCAGACGATCCGCAAGGATCTCAACGATCTCTGCGACCAGCGGCTTTTGTCCCGCATCCATGGCGGGGCATTGTTCCCCTCCGGCATCGAGAACATGGAATATGAGGCTCGGCGCAAGATCGCCGCCGAGGAGAAGGAGGCGATCGGCCGCGCAGCAGCCCGGCTGATCCCCGATAACGCGTCTCTATTCATCAATATCGGGACAACGACGGAAGCTGTCAGCAAGTCGCTGCTCGATCACAGCGGCCTGATGGTCATCACCAATAACATCAATGTTGCCAACAGGATGCGTATATATCCTTCGATCGAGGTGGTGATCGCCGGCGGTGTCGTGCGCGGTTCCGACGGCGGTGTGGTCGGCGAGGCCGCGGTCGATTTCATCAGGCAGTTCAAGGTCGATTTTGCGGTGATCGGCGCCTCGGCCATCGACCATGACGGCGCACTGCTCGACTTCGATTTTCGCGAGGTGAAGGTGGCTCAGGCGATCATCGCCAACGCCCGACATGTGATCCTGGTGTCGGACCAGACCAAATTCGAGCGCACCGCGCCCGTCCGCATCGGCCATCTGTCGCAGGTCAACACCTTTATCACCGATCGTTGCGACATCCCGTCGGTGCGTAAGATCTGCCAGGAGGCAGAAGTTCAGCTGATCGAAACGTCGCTCTCCTAGAGATGCCGTAGCGGCATCTTCCGCCCATCATATTTCGTTTGACATTCGTTATCATTTCGAAATAATTCCGCTACGGTTTCGCAAGAACCCAAAAATGCTGCAATGCGAAGTCGAGGGAGGATTCTTTGAGCGCATCACCGATTCATGACATTTTCGTCATCGGTGGCGGCATCAATGGCTGCGGCATCGCCCGCGATGCCGTTGGACGTGGCTTTTCGGTCTTTCTTGCCGAGATGAACGATCTGGCCAGCGGGACCTCTTCCGGCTCGACCAAACTGATCCATGGCGGCTTGCGCTATCTCGAATTCTACGAATTCCGCCTGGTACGCGAAGCGCTGATGGAACGCGAGGTCCTGTGGAGGAACGCGCCGCACATCATCTGGCCGATGCGCTTCGTGCTGCCATACGCCAAGGGGCTGCGTCCGGCCTGGCTGATCCGGCTCGGGCTTTTCCTCTACGACCATATTGGCGGGCGCAAATTGCTGCCGCCGACGAAAACGCTGGACATGGCTAAGGATCCGGCCGGCAAGCCGCTGAAGCCGCTGTTTCGAAAGGCGTTCGAATATTCGGACGGTTGGGTCAACGATGCCCGGCTGGTTGTGTTGAACGCCCGCGACGCTGCCGAACGCGGTGCAACCATTCGAACCCGAACAAAGGTCGTCAGCGCACGCCGCGAAGGCAATCTCTGGACGGTCAGGCTTGAAAATGTGCGGACCGGCGATACCGAGGAGGTCAAGGCGCGGCTGCTGGTCAATGCCGCCGGCCCGTGGGTCGATCAGGTGCTGTCGGCCACCGTCGGCTTGAACGACGTGCACAATGTCCGCCTCGTACAAGGCAGCCACATCGTCGTGGGCAAGAAATTCGACGACCCACGCGCCTATTTCTTTCAGAACAAGGACGGGCGCATCATTTTCGCCATCCCTTACGAGGACGAGTTCACGCTCATCGGCACCACCGACCGTGACTATCCCGGCGATCCGCACAACGTCAGGATCAATGACGCCGAGATCGACTATCTCTGCGCTGCGGCAAGCGAATATTTCGCGCAGCCGGTCAAGCCGTCGGATATCGTCTGGACCTATTCCGCGGTGCGACCGCTCTACGACGATGGCGCCTCAAAGGCGCAGGAAGCCACCCGAGACTATGTGCTGAAGGCCGATGGAGGCGAGGGTGCCGCCCCGATTGTCAACGCCTTTGGCGGCAAGATCACGACCTACCGCCGATTGTCGGAATCGATGCTTGAGAAGATCGAGGGTTTTCTCGGCAAGCGCGGCAAACCATGGACGGCAAACGCGCCGCTGCCCGGCGGTGACTTTCCCGTCACCGGCTTCGATGCCGAGGTGGCGAAACTGAAAACGGCGTACCCGTTCCTCGACGCCCGGCTGGCCCGCCGGTTGACCCGGCTCTACGGCACCCGCGCAAGGAAGCTGCTGGGCCTCGCCAAGTCGAACGTCGATCTTGGCCGCAACTTTGGCGCCGATCTCTACGAAGCCGAGGTGCGCTACCTCGTCGAAAACGAATGGGCGATGACTGCCGAGGATGTATTGTGGCGCCGGACCAAGCGCGGCCTGCGTCTCAGCCGTGAGCAGGCGGCAGTGCTCGACGAGTTCATGCGCGGAATAAGCCGGCAGCACGTGGCGGCTGCCGAATAGGAACGGCCGACTGATGGAGAAAGCCTGGGAGGAGGCATCATGCTTGAACTGAGAAACGTGACGAAGACGGTGGGTGCGGCGGAACATATCCGCGACGTCTCGCTGACGCTTCAGCACGGCTCGCTCAACGTCCTGCTCGGGCCGACGCTCTCCGGCAAGACCAGCCTGATGCGGCTGATGGCGGGCCTCGACGTGCCGACCTCGGGCTCGGTCTGGTTTGATGGCAAGGATGTCACCGGCATGCCGGTGCAAAAGCGCAACGTCGCCATGGTCTACCAGCAATTCATCAATTATCCGGCGATGACGGTCTACGAAAACATCGCCTCACCGCTGCGGGTGGCCGGCACTGAGCAGGCAACGATCGACAGGGAGGTGCGCAATGCCGCCGCCCTTCTCAAACTAACGCCCTATCTCGACCGGACGCCTCTCAGTCTGTCGGGCGGCCAGCAGCAGCGCACCGCGCTGGCCCGCGCGATCGTCAAGAATGCCAGCCTCGTGCTGCTCGACGAGCCGCTCGCCAATCTCGACTACAAGCTGCGCGAAGAATTACGCGCGGAACTGCCGAAAGTCTTCGCGGCCGCCGGTACAATCTTTGTGTATGCCACGACCGAGCCGCACGAAGCCTTGCTGCTCGGCGGCAACACGGCGACGCTTTCCGAAGGCAGCATCACCCAGTTCGGGCCGACCATCGAAGTGTTCCGCAAACCGGTTGATCTGGTGACGGCGAGAACCTTCGCCGATCCGCCGCTCAACACCATCGTGCTTGCCAAGAAGGGTCTGGATTTCCTGCTCGAGGGCGGCGTGAAATTGCCGGTGCCGGCGGAACTCTTCGGCATTGCCGATGCGATCTATACGATCGGCTTCCAGCCGCATCATTTGTCCCTCGATCGGCCCAACGCCGCCGCAGTGCCGGTGCGCGCAAAGGTGACGATCACCGAGATCACCGGATCGGAAAGCTTCGTCCATCTCGATTTTGCCGATGCGCGCTGGGTCATGCTGACCCATGGCATTCGCGACTTCGAGCCGGACGAGGAGGTCGAGGTGTTCATCGACCCGCGCCACATCATGGTCTTCGACGAGCACGGCCGTGCCGTGGCCGCGCCGAAGCTGGCGGCCTAGGAGGAAGCGATGGCGCGCATCGATGTTAATCATATCCGCCACTCCTATCTGCAGAACCCGCGCACGGATGCCGATTTCGCGCTGAAGGAAGTGCACCACACCTTCGAGGATGGCGGCGCTTATGCGCTGCTCGGCCCATCCGGCTGCGGCAAGACCACGCTGCTCAACATCATTTCGGGATTGCTGCATCCCTCGCATGGCCAGCTGCTGTTCAACGGCAGGGACGTGACCAATCTGTCGACCCAAGAGCGCAACATCGCCCAGGTCTTCCAGTTCCCGGTGATCTACGACACGATGACCGTCTACGACAATCTGGCGTTCCCGCTGCGCAATCGCGGCGTGCCGGAGCCCGACGTCGACCGCAAGGTGCGCGAGACGCTGGAGATGACCGGGCTGGCCGATATGGCCAAACGAAAGGCGCGCGGACTGACCGCCGACCAGAAGCAGAAGATCTCGCTCGGGCGCGGGCTGGTGCGCTCCGACGTCAACGCCATCCTGTTCGACGAGCCTTTGACAGTCATCGACCCGCATATGAAATGGGTGCTGCGCTCGCAGTTGAAGCAGCTTCACCGCCGCTTCGGTTATACGATGGTCTATGTCACGCACGACCAGACCGAGGCGTTGACCTTCGCCGACAGGGTGGTCGTCATGTATGACGGCGAAATCGTGCAGATCGGCACACCGGCAGAGCTGTTCGAGCGCCCGCGCCACACCTTTGTCGGCTATTTCATCGGCTCGCCCGGCATGAATGTCATGCCGGTGGCGATCGACGGCAAGACAGCGAAGCTGGGCTCGCAGCAGATCGAACTGCCGGGCGTGCCCAAGGCGGGCGGCGGCGCCATCGAACTCGGCATCCGTCCCGAATATGTGCGCCTAGGCAGCCAGGGCATGGCCGTCCGGATCAGGAAGGTCGAGGACGTCGGCCGCCACAAGGTGGTCCGTGCCAATCTTGAAGGGCGCGAGATCGCCGCCGTCATCGGCGAGGACGAGACAGTTCCGGCTGATCCGAAGGTGCGGTTCGACCCGGCCGGCATCAACATCTATGCCAATTCCTGGCGCGTCGAGATGGGAGCCTGAAGTGGAAAAGACCTGGAACAACAGAGCCTGGTTCCTGGTGCTGCCGGTGCTGCTGCTGGTGGCGTTCTCGGCGGTCATACCGCTGATGACGGTCGTCAATTATTCGGTGCAGGACACTTTCGGCAATAACGTCTTCTTCTGGGCCGGCACGGAATGGTTCGAGGAACTGCTTTCCTCCAGCCGCTTCTGGCAGGCGATGATCCGCAACCTTGTCTTCTCCTTCATCATCCTGGCGATCGAAGTGCCGCTCGGCATCTTCATTGCGCTCAATATGCCGAAGAAGGGTTGGGGCGTGCCTGTTTGCCTTGTTTTGATGGCGTTGCCGCTGCTGATCCCGTGGAACGTCGTCGGCACCATCTGGCAGGTGTTCGGGCGCAACGACATTGGCCTGCTCGGCTATTACGTCAACGCGCTCGGCATCGACTATAATTATGTGCAAGACCCATACGACGCCTGGGTCACGGTCATCATCATGGACGTCTGGCATTGGACCAGCCTCGTCGTTCTGCTCTGCTATGCCGGCCTGGTCTCGATCCCGGATGCCTTTTATCAGGCGGCCAAGATCGACGGTGCCTCGCGCTGGGCGGTGTTCCGCTACATCCAGCTGCCGAAGATGAACCGCGTGCTGCTGATCGCCGTGCTGCTGCGCTTCATGGATAGCTTCATGATCTACACCGAACCGTTCGTGGTGACCGGCGGCGGACCCGGCAACTCGACGACCTTTCTTTCGATCGATCTCGTCAAGACGGCGCTCGGCCAGTTCGACCTCGGCCCGGCGGCGGCGATGTCGCTGGTCTACTTCCTTATCGTCCTGTTGTTGTCATGGGTGTTCTACACCGTGATGACCAATTACGACGCGGAGCGTTGAGATGAGCCGCACCGAAGAGAGAGCCGACAGGGTGAGCGAGACGACAGCTTCGGAAGGGCTCGCCAGCAGGCTACGGCAGGACGAGATCGCACGGCTGATGCGCCGTCGCGGCGAGGAGTCGCGTTGGTGGTGGATCGTGCCGACGCTCTACATCATCGTTCTGCTTTTGCCGATCTACTGGCTCATCAATATGAGCTTCAAGACCAATGGCGAGATCGTCTCGTCGCTGACGCTCTACCCGCACGCACCGACATTGGCGAATTACCGCACCATCTTCACCGACGCGTCCTGGTATTCGGGCTACATCAACTCGATCACCTATGTGGTTATGAACATGGTGATTTCGGTGGCTGCGGCACTGCCTGCTGCCTATGCCTTTTCGCGCTATCGCTTCCTCGGCGACAAGCATCTGTTCTTCTGGCTGCTGACCAACCGCATGGCGCCGCCGGCGGTGTTCGCGCTGCCATTCTTCCAGCTTTATTCGGCCTTCGGCCTTATCGACACCCACATCGCCGTGGCTCTGGCGCATTGCCTGTTCAACGTGCCGCTGGCGGTGTGGATCCTCGAAGGCTTCATGTCGGGCGTGCCCAAGGAGATCGACGAGACCGCCTATATCGACGGCTATTCGTTCCCGCGCTTCTTCATCAAGATCTTCATGCCGCTGATTGCGAGCGGCATCGGCGTGGCGTGCTTCTTCTGCTTCATGTTCTCGTGGGTGGAGCTCTTGATCGCCCGTACGCTGACGACAACCGATGCCAAGCCGATCGCCGCGACCATGACCCGCACCGTTTCGGCCGCCGGCATGGATTGGGGGCTGCTCGCCGCAGCCGGCGTGCTGACGCTGATTCCCGGCGCGCTCGTCATCTGGTTTGTGCGCAACTACATCGCCAAGGGCTTTGCCCTGGGGAGGGTATGATGGAGAAGGTCGACAGAAGCCCATGGTGGTGGGCCGTGCTGCTTCTCGCTCTGGTCGTCGTGGCCTGGGTGGCACTTCAAATCGATTTCGTGGCAATAACGGTAGGCTTCAGCGATCCGGCTAATATCCGCCTGTGGGGATTTAACCTCTCGTCCAACCTCGATTTTTCGTGGATGGCCTGGACGTGGCCGACCGCGGCCTTCTTTGGAACCATCTTTCTGCTGCTTTGTGGCATGGCGGTGTGGGAATACGTCTCGCCGGGCGGCAATCCGCGCGTCGGCGTGCTGCGGTTCGAAACGACGCGCGGCGACCGCCTGTTCCTGTCGCTGCTTGGCAGCGCCTTTATCCATCTCGCTTGGCTGGGTCTAGTCGGACCCAATCTGTGGTGGGCTCTCGCTCTCTCCGTGGTCTACGCCGTCGGCGTGTTCCGCTACGTATAGAGGGGGAAACTGTTGGAACGGCGGCGTGCCGGCCGCCGATCCAGATCGCACTTTGAACTTTAACAGTGGAGGAAATACATGCGACGGCAATTCTTGACATCAACAACTGCGCTTGTCCTATTGCTCGGGGCAAGCAATGCCTATGCCGGAATGGACGAGGCCAAGGCCTTCCTCGATAAGGAAATCGGGCCCCTTTCGACGCTTTCGCGCGCCGACCAGGAAGCCGAGATGCAATGGTTCATCGATGCCGCGAAACCTTTCGCCGGCATGGATATCAAGGTGGTTTCCGAAACCATCGCCACGCATCAGTATGAATCGCAGGTGCTGGCGCCGGCCTTTACGGCCATCACCGGCATCAAGGTTACGCATGACGTCATCCAGGAAGGCGACGTCGTCGAGAAGATCCAGACCCAGATGCAGACCGGCCAGAACCTCTATGACGGTTGGGTCAACGATTCCGATCTGATCGGCACGCACTGGCGCTACCAGCAGGTGCGCAACCTGACCGACTGGATGGCAGGCGACGGCAGGGATGTCACCAACCCGAATCTCGACCTGAAGGATTTCATCGGCACTTCGTTCACCACCGCGCCCGACAAGAAACTCTACCAACTTCCCGACCAGCAGTTCGCCAACCTCTACTGGTTCCGTTACGACTGGTTCAACGACGAGAAGAACAAGGCAGACTTCAAGGCCAAATACGGCTACGACCTTGGCGTGCCGGTGAACTGGTCGGCCTATGAGGACATTGCAGCGTTCTTCACCGGGCGTGAGATCGACGGCAAGAAGGTCTACGGCCATATGGACTATGGCAAGAAGGACCCGTCGCTCGGCTGGCGGTTCACGGACGCCTGGCTGTCGATGGCCGGCAATGGCGACAAGGGCATTCCGAACGGTCTGCCCGTCGACGAATGGGGCATCAAGGTCGACGAGAATTCGCGTCCGGTCGGTTCCTGCACGGCGCGCGGCGGCGACACCAATGGTCCGGCTTCCGTCTATGCCATCCAGAAGTACCTCGATTGGCTGAAGGCCTATGCACCGGCGGAAGCCCAAGGCATGACCTTCTCCGAATCGGGGCCAGTTCCGGCGCAGGGCGCGGTTGCCCAGCAGATCTTCTGGTACACCGCCTTCACCGCCAGCATGGTCGACGCCAGCGCCAAGGCGGTGCTGAACGACGACGGCACGCCGAAGTGGCGCATGGCGCCGTCGCCGCATGGCGTCTACTGGAAGGACGGCATGAAGCTCGGCTATCAGGACGTCGGTTCCTGGACGCTGATGAAGTCGACGCCGACCGACCGCGCCAAGGCCGCCTGGCTCTACGCGCAGTTCGTCACCTCGAAGACGGTCGACGTGAAGAAGAGCCATGTCGGCCTGACCTTCATCCGCGAGAGCACGATCCACGACAAGAGCTTCACCGAACGTGCGCCAAAGCTCGGCGGCTTGATCGAGTTCTACCGCTCGCCGGCACGCGTCCAGTGGTCGCCGACCGGCACCAACGTGCCGGACTATCCGAAGCTGGCACAGCTCTGGTGGCAGGCGATCGGCGATGCTTCGTCGGGCGCCAAGAGCGCGCAGGAAGCGATGGACTCGCTCTGCGCCGAGCAGGAAAAGGTGATGAGCCGCATCGAGAAGTCGGGCGTCCAGGGCGATATTGGCCCGAAGATGGCCGAAGAGCATGACCTCGCCTACTGGAATGCGGACGCGGTCAAGAAGGGCAATCTCGCTCCTCAGCTCAAGATCGAGAACGAGAAGGAAAAGCCGGTCACCATCAACTACGACGAGCTGGTGAAAAGCTGGCAGCAATAGGACCGTTTGATGCGGGCGTCCGCGCCCGCATCGCCACGCTCAGGGGAGGCGGCATGTTGCCGTCTCCCCTGTTTGCGTGAACGGCTCCGCGCCATCTGGCGTCGAGACATCGTAGCACCTTGAATTCGCTTCGACGGGAGAGAGAATGACCGGATATATCCTTGCAATTGACCAGGGGACGACATCGAGCCGGGCGATCCTGTTCGACGACAAGATGAAGGTCGTCGGCAGCGGGCAAAAGGAATTCACCCAATATTATCCGGCCTCCGGCTGGGTCGAGCACGATCCCGAGGAGATCTGGTCGAGTGTCGTGGAAACGGTAGAGGCTGCGCTGAAGACAGCCGGCCGCAACGCAGCGGAAGTCGCCGCGATCGGCATCACCAACCAGCGCGAAACCGTCGTCATCTGGGACAAGGAGACCGGCAAGCCGATCCACAACGCGATTGTCTGGCAGGACCGCCGCACCGCGCCGCTATGCCAGAAACTGAAGAAGCTGGGGCTGGAGAAGAAATTCACGAAAAAGACCGGCCTGCTGCTCGATCCCTATTTCTCCGGCACCAAGATCGCCTGGATGCTGGACAAGGTGAAGGGCGCCAGAAAACGCGCCGAGAAGGGCGAACTGCTGGCCGGCACCATCGACAGTTTTTTGATCTGGCGGCTGACCGGCGGCAATATCCACGCCACTGACGCCACCAATGCCTCGCGCACGCTGGTCTACAACATCGAACAAAACGCCTGGGATGACGAGCTGCTGGCCGTTCTTGGCATACCTGCAAGAATGCTGCCGCAGGTGAAAGATTGTGCCGATGATTTTGGAATAACCGACAAAAGCCTGTTTGGTGCAGAGATCAGAATCCTCGGTGTGGCCGGCGACCAGCATGCGGCGGCAATCGGCCAGGCCTGTTTCGAGCCAGGCATGATGAAGTCGACCTACGGCACCGGTTGCTTTGCGCTGCTCAACACCGGAAGCGATCTCGTGCGTTCTAAGAACCGGCTTTTGACCACCATCGCCTACAGGCTGAACGGCAAGACCACCTATGCGCTGGAGGGCTCGATCTTTATCGCCGGCGCCGCCGTGCAATGGCTGCGGGACGGCATCAAAGTGATCGGCAAGGCCGAGCAGAGCGGCAAATTGGCGGCGGAAGCCGATCCAACGCAGAACGTCTATCTGGTGCCGGCTTTCGTCGGGCTCGGCGCACCGCACTGGGATGCCGAGGCGCGCGGCGCCATCTTCGGGCTGACCCGCAATTCGGGGCCGGCGGAATTTGCCCGCGCGGCACTGGAATCCGTTGCGTTCCAAACGCGCGATCTGCTTGACGCCATGCGCCGGGACTGGAAAGGCGCCTCGGTCAAGACCGTGCTCAGGGTCGATGGCGGCATGGTGGCGTCGGACTGGACGATGCAGCGGCTGGCCGACATTCTCGATGCGCCGGTCGACCGGCCGACAATTCTCGAGACGACAGCACTCGGTGCGGCTTGGCTGGCCGGCTCGAAGGCGGGTGTCTGGCCGAAGGCCGCGGAATTCGCCAGGAGCTGGGCGCTCGAGCGCCGGTTCAAGCCGGACATGGATGCTTCGACACGTGCCGCCAAGCTGGCAGGTTGGCGCCACGCTGTGCGCAGGACGCTAAGTGCGCAATAGGCAGGGATGCCACCGGATTCGCACTAATGAAAAACCCGCGCCGTTGCGGGCGCGGGCTTGCAGCCTCTAATCTGGGACTCAGTAAGGCGACCGGCACTGCCGGCGCGGACCGTAGTTGGGCTGGTAAGTGTTGTCAGAAGCGCGATAGCTCCGATAATGATCATAGCACCACTGCACGTGGGCATCGCCACGATAGACACGATTCTGGTTGACAATCGCGCCGGTGATCAGCGCTCCGGTAGCAAACGCGGCCAGCGGGAACCAGAAGTCGCCGTGGCGGCGGTAGCCGGGACGGTAGTAGCGATAGCCGCGATGGCCACGCCAGTACATGCCGTCGTCACGCGAAAAATTGCGACGCGAGAAATCGCGATTGAAACCCCGGTGCCTCCGCCACGGCTCGTACTGGACGGTCTGGACATTCGAGGTGAGCCCCTGGGCAGGGGGCGCATAGCTGGGCTGAGCGTTGACTGGCACGATCTCCGCGGCAGCGAATGAGATCGAAAGGGTGGTCGCCAGCAGGCCCGACATGATCCTATTCATGATCTTCTCCTTGAAACGCGTGTCCCTTGTCGCGGAAAAACGGACAGGCTGCGCAAATTGTTCCGCCAAAAATCCCAAGTTGCTGATCTGCAAAGGTTCTCTCGATTCGCTGCTTGCGCTTGTCCCGCAAAGCGCGAGCTTCGGCCTTGCGCTAGAGGGAGGCAGTTCCGTCAACGCCGAAGCGCACCGCACGGCATGATGACGCCGCAGGAAAGTCCGGTTTGGGAGCCGTCTTTTTCCGGTTGACCGGCAGAGGCACTCTCCCTATGTTCCGCGCAATTTCGAGGGCGGCCTTTCTGAGCCCGCGGGAGCGCGTAGCTCAGCCGGTAGAGCAACTGACTTTTAATCAGTAGGTCATGGGTTCGAATCCCATCGCGCTCACCAAAATCAAGATTGTCCAACCCGGAGACATAGGTAACAGATTGTACCTAAGACATGGGTGACAACCTCGTGCCGAACGCATGCAGTGGCTTTAGCCGCCCGCCCCATCGTCCATCATCGTGCCGGTGAGCGCCTCATACGCTCTGCTGCACAGCTGTGAATGCGGACAATCCTTCAAGATAAGCACTGGCACCACGGTGAGAACCGCTGCGGCAAGGATTTGCAGGCAAAGACCGACGGCGCTTACCTTCCTGCCGAACACACCGGCCAGGAAAAAGTAGAGACCCTGGGCCATGCAGGCTGCCGTCAGAATGCCCAGAAGCGTGCTGGTCGCTCTTGCGAAGGGCGTTATGTAGCCGTCGGGAAAACCCGACATGCCGAGATCCATCGACCATTGCAGCGCCAGCATGACACTCAGTGCTGACCAGACGAGGGCCGTCATACGAGTGAACAGCATCTGCTTTGGTTTGTTGCTCGGATCGGCCATCGGAATCACGTCGGGATTGCTTGCGGTGACATGCGCAAGCTCTCGGTCAGATCAGCGAGACGTTGCCGCCGGGATGGCGTTCGAGCCGTCCGGCGAGGTCGAGCTCCAGCAGCACCATGAACACTTGAGCGGGATGCAGGCCGGTGTGACGGATGATCTCGTCGACTGCTACCGGCGTCGGGCCGAGCGCCTCGACGACGCGGTCGCGGTCGTCCTCGCGCGGCGGCGGTGTTGCTGAAAAGTCGGGCGGCTCTTCAAGCGGCGATGTCCTTGGCGACCAGCCGCCGACCAGCGGCGCTATCGCACTGGTGATATCGGCGGCCTCGGTGACAAGGATGGCGCCGTCCTTGAGCAGGCCATTGGTGCCGGCAGCGCGCGGATCGAGCGGCGAACCGGGAACGGCGAAAACCAGCCGGCCCATCTCGCCGGCAAGCCGGGCGCTGATCAGTGAGCCGGAGCGCTGTGCGGCCTCGACCACCACCAATCCCAATGCAGCACCGGCGACGAGCCGGTTGCGGCGCGGAAAATCCTGTGCGCGTGGCTGCCAGCCAAACGGCATTTCGGAAATGATGGCGCCGCCGCGCTCGGCGATCTCGTCGCACAGGCCGGCATTTTCGGGCGGGTAGGGCAAATCGAGGCCGCCGGCGAGCACGCCGATTGTGCCAGTCGCAAGGCTGCCCTGGTGCGCGGCCGTATCGATGCCGCGCGCCAGGCCGGAGACGATGCCATAGCCGTCGCGGCCAAGATCCGCCGCCAGCATCCGCGCCATCTTGATGCCGGCCAGCGATGCGTTGCGAGCGCCGACGATGGCGACCGCTGGCAAGCGGAACACCGCGCTATTGCCCCTGACCGCGAGCAGCGGCGGCGGATGATCCATGCTTTTCATCAGCGGCGGATAATCCGCTTCGCCGATGCCGACGAAGCGGGCGCCAGCCCGCCGGGCGGTCTCCAGCTCCGCCTCGGCCTCGGCAATGGACGGGATGCGGACGATTTTTTTGGCGCCACCCGAAATCATCAGCTCGGGCAGCATCGATAGCGCTGCTTCGGCCGAACCGAACCGGTTGATCAGGTCGCGAAAGGAAGCCGGGCCGACATTCGGCGTGCGGATCAGACGAAGCCAGCTCAGCCGCTGCCGGTCGCTGAGGCGCGGCCCGGCGTCGGGCTCGCTCACTCCTTGGCCCCGATCTTACCCTCGGTGCCGGCAAGCAGCCGCGCAATGTTGGCGCGGTGCTTTACGATGACGATTAGGCTCATCGCCGCGAAAAGCCCGGCAATCTGCGGCGTGCTCAGGAAATACAGCGCCATGGGCACCACGACTGCTGCCGTCAGTGCCGCAAGCGAGGAGAAGCGGAACAGGAAGGCCACCGCCAGCCAGACGACGGCGAAGATCAGCGCCGCCTGCCAGGCAAGGCCGATCAGCACGCCAAGGTAAGTGGCGACACCCTTGCCCCCCTTGAAGCCGAGCCAGACCGGAAAGAGATGACCTAAAAACGCGCCGAAGCCGGCCCAAAGTCCGAGCTCGGGCGCAAAGCGGCCTGCGATCAGCACCGCCGCGGTGCCTTTAAGGGCGTCGAGCAGAAGCGTGGCCGCGGCCAAGCTCTTGTTGCCGGTGCGCAGCACATTGGTGGCGCCGATGTTGCCGGAGCCGATGTTGCGCACGTCGCCGAGGCCGGCGGCACGGGTGATCAGCAGGCCAAACGGGATCGAGCCGAGAAGATAGCCGAACACCAATGCCAAGACGGGACTGTAAGCCATTGTTCCCCCGAACTTTCCTTGGCTGAGCGGATTTTAAGCCGTGACGCCTGTTTTCGTCCTAGGCCGAAAACACTGTGCGGCCCGCCACCATCGTTTGCAAGACCTTGCCTTGCAGTCGTGCGCCTTCGAAACAGGTGTTTTTCGAGCGTGAGCGGATGCCGCTCTCGCTGACGACCCATGGCTCGTCCAGATCGACGAGCGCAAGGTCGGCCAATGCCCCCGGTTTCAGCGTGCCGCCGGGCAGGCCGAACAATCTTGCCGGCGCGGTCGACAGTGTCTCGACCAGCCGGAGCAGCGTCACGTCGCCATTGTGATAGAGCCGCAGCGCTGCGCCTAGCAGCGTTTCCAGCCCGATGGCGCCGGCCGCGGCATCGGCAAAGGGCAGGCGCTTGGTGTCGACGTCCTGCGGGTCGTGGGAGGAGACGATGAGGTCGATGGTGCCGTCCTTGATCGCTTCGATCATCGCCAGCCGGTCTTCCTCGGCGCGCAGCGGCGGCGTCAGCCGGAAGAAGGTGCGGTACTCGCCGACATCATTCTCGTTGAGCGACAGATTGTGGATCGACACGCCTGATGTGACATTGGCGCCATCGGCTTTCGCGCGTGCTACCGCGCTTGCCGCCATAGCCGTCGAAATCTTGGCAGCGTGATAGGCGCCGCCGGTCAGGCGAGCCAACGCGAGATCGCGCTCCAAGGGGATCGATTCGGCTTCGCGCGGAATGCCGGCAAGGCCAAGCCAGCTTGCGTAAAGGCCTTCGTTCATCACGCCGGCCGAAGCGAGGTCGGCGTCTTGGGTTTCATGCGCGATGACGCCACCGAAATCGCGCGCATAGGTCAGCGCGCGGCGCATCACCAGCGCGCTGGCAATAGAATGCCGGCCATCGGTGAAGGCGACCGCGCCGGCCTCGCGCAGCAGGCCGAATTCGGTCATCTCGCGGCCTTCCAGCCCCTTGGTGATCGCTGCTGCCGGCAAGATGTTGACGATGGCGGTGTCCTTGGCGGTGCGCAGCACGAACTCGACCAGTGCGACATTGTCGATCACCGGGTCGGTATCGGGCATCATGACGATTGAGGTGACGCCGCCGGCCGCCGCAGCGATGCTCGCCGAAGCAATGGTCTCCCGGTGTTCGCCGCCGGGTTCGCCGATGAAGACGCGCGCGTCGATCAATCCGGGGATG
Organism: Mesorhizobium sp. M1365; assembly: GCF_040317865.1. Taxonomy (NCBI): domain Bacteria; kingdom Pseudomonadati; phylum Pseudomonadota; class Alphaproteobacteria; order Hyphomicrobiales; family Phyllobacteriaceae; genus Mesorhizobium; species Mesorhizobium sp. M1365. The sequence goes on along the minus strand of NZ_JAMYLG010000008.1, from coordinate 28,995 downwards.
ATAGTCTTGCCGGCGCAGTCGATGATGGTGGCGCCGTCGGGCGCGCCCTGGTTCAAGGCCGCCTTGCCGGCGGCAACGATTTTGCGGCCTTCAACGATGACGGTGCCGACCTCATCGATGCCGCGCGACGGGTCGACGATGTGGGCCCGGCGGAAGACCGTAATGCTCATTAGGCGCGGCCCTCGTGATTTCGACGGGGGTCGAGCAGCGCTTCCATAACCGCCATGCGCACGGCGACGCCCATCTCAACCTGTTCCTGGATAACGCTTTGCGGGCCGTCGGCGATCTCGGAGGCGATCTCGACGCCGCGGTTCATCGGGCCGGGATGCATGACCAGCGCACCGTCCTTGGCCGCCTTCAGCTTCTCCGCGTCGAGGCCGAAATAGCGGAAATATTCGCGCACCGACGGTACGAAAGCGCCTTCCATGCGTTCGCGCTGCAGGCGCAGCATCATTACCACGTCGGCGTCCTTCAGACCCTCGGCCATGGAACGTGTGACGATGACGCCCATCTTCTCGATGCCGGCGGGCAAAAGCGTCGAAGGGGCGACGACCCTGACCTGGGCACCAAGCGCGTTGAGCAGGATGATGTTGGAGCGGGCCACGCGCGAATGCAGGATGTCGCCGCAGATCGCCACGATCAGCTTCGAGAGCGGACCCTTGACACGGCGGATGGTCAGTGCGTCGAGCAGCGCCTGGGTAGGGTGCTCATGGGCGCCGTCGCCGGCATTGACCACCGAACAGCCGACTTTTTGGGCAAGAAGTGCTGCCGCGCCGGCCGATTGATGGCGGATGATCAATATGTCGGGACGCATGGCATTCAGCGTCATCGCCGTATCGATCAGCGTCTCGCCCTTTTTCACCGACGAACTCGCTACGGACATGTTCATGACGTCGGCGCCGAGCCGTTTGCCGGCCAGCTCGAATGACGATTGCGTACGGGTCGAGGCTTCGTAGAAGAGATTGATTTGAGTGCGGCCGCGCAGCGTCGATGTCTTCTTGTCCGACTGCCGCGAGATGGCAACGGCCCTGTCCGCCCGGTCGAGCAGAAGCTCGATGTCGGCAGGGGAAAGGTCGCGGATGCCCAGAAGATGGCGGTGGGGATAAAGTGGCAGGGACGATGCGTCGGTCATCTCAAGTCGCTGCTATAGGGGGGAGGCTCCGCGGCTGCAAGCACTGGCTTGGGATTGGATTGGTTCTCCCCGGTATTTTCGTCGCGCGCCGCCGGCCATAGGCTATAAACCGCGATGACTTTGGATTCGCAGACTTCAGGTGATAAGGACGAAGCGTGACCGACGACGTGACCAACCAGCCGCCGCCGCTGGCCGGCGGCAACGCCTGGCGGGGCGATCCGTTGCTGATCCAGCTAGCCGAGCGCTTTTCCGATCCGGTGCGCAAGGACCTCGACGGGCTTGGCCGTTTCGTTCTGACCCATGAGGCGCAGGAACTGGCCCGTCTTGCCAATGTCGAGACGCCGAAGCTCAGGACCCACGACCGCCAGGGCCGGCGCATCGACCAGGTCGAGTTTCACCCCGCCTATCACGCACTGATGCGCCGCTCAGTCGCCAACGGGCTGCATTCGTCGGTCTGGGAGAATGGCGATGCCGAGATAGGCCGCCGCCATCAGGTGCGCGCCGCGCGCTTTTACCTCACGGCTGAGCTCGAGACCGGGCATCTCTGCCCGATCACCATGACCAGCGCTTCGCTGGCGGCGCTGATGGCCAGCCCGAAGCTGTTTCGCGAATGGGCGCCCCGGGTGACGACGCGCAAATACGATCAAAGCCAAAAGCCGCCGGTCGAAAAAGCCGGGCTGACACTCGGCATGGGCATGACCGAGAAGCAAGGCGGCACCGATGTCCGCGCCAACGTCACCAGGGCGGAGCGCGCGGGCAGCGGGTTTTATCGCCTGACCGGCCACAAATGGTTCATGTCGGCGCCGATGTCGGATGCCTTCCTGGTGCTCGGACAGGCGCCGGAGGGACTGTCGTGCTTTCTTGTTCCCCGCCTGCTCGGCGACGGATCCGGCAACGGCTTCCGCTTTCAGCGGCTGAAGGACAAGCTCGGCAACCGCTCCAATGCCTCGTCGGAGGTGGAATTCGTCAACGCTATCGGCGAGATGGTCGGCGAGCCGGGCGCGGGCGTGAAGACGATCATGGACATGGTGACCCTGACGCGGCTCGACTGTGCCGTCGCCTCATCGGCGATCATGCGGGCCGGACTGGCCGAGGCCGTCCACCACACGCGTCACCGCAAGGTGTTTGGAACCAATCTGGTCGAGCAGCCGCTGATGCAGCGTGTGCTGGCCGATATGGCGCTCGACGTTGCCGCCGCTACCGCGCTGTCGTTCCGGCTGGCGCGCTCCTTCGACGAGGCGGCCGGCGACCGCGGCGAGGCGGCCTTCGCGCGCGCCATGACGCCGGTCGTCAAATACTGGGTCTGCAAGATTGCGCCGCCGCTGCTCTATGAAGCGATGGAGTGCCTCGGCGGCAATGGCTATGTCGAGGAGGGGCCGCTCGCCCGCTACTATCGCGAAGCTCCGGTCAACGCGATCTGGGAGGGATCCGGCAACGTCATGGCGCTCGACGTGCTACGTGTGCTGGGGCGTGCACCCGGCCTGTTCGATGACGTGCTGGCCGGCATCGACCGCGATCTCGGCGCCGGCGGACGCGGCACCGTCGGCGTGCTCAAGGCGGCAATGCAGGTCGCTGCAACCGACGAGGGCTCGGCGCGGCTCTTGACCGAGCAATTGGCATTGTCAGCGGCGGCGGCAGAGCTTCGCAGGCTCGGGGCAGGGCGGATCGCCGACGCCTTCGTCGAAACGCGCCTCGCCGGCCAGTGGCGCAATACCTATGGCATGATCGATTCCCGCCATGATGCGCGCATGATCATCGATACGCTCTACCCGCCGATCAACTAAGGGCCGTCGCCCAATTCGCAGCCGCTCTCGCGAGCCTTTGGATGGCCGTTAACCTTAACGAATGGTTTCCATTGCGGCGGCCGGTGGCAAAGCCCAGTGTTATGGTTAAGGCAAGGATTGTTCAGCTTGAGCGGCTTTGCCCTGCGAAGCAGGAGCGTCATGCGGCATATTCTGAGCTCTTTTCTGGCATTGCATTGGGCGGCCGTTTTCGCCCTGCTGGCGTTCATTTGCATCGACGGGAATCGAGGCGTGGCGACGGCCCTTGGCGTACTGGGCGTTCCCGTCCAGAACACTCGATTTGCCGATCTCGAAAACGCCGTCGTCGTGGCGCCGCTCGCCGTGGCACTGCTTGTCGTCGCGGTGCTGTTCTGCTGGGCCTTTGTTGAAGCACTGACCAGCGACACGACCAACCCGGATCCCGCCGACAGCGTCATGCGAATCGCCTTCATTTCCGCCTTAGGCGTGCTGTCGCTGATCGTCATCGGCGGCGCCGCGCAAGGCATCAATGGGCTGTTCATGATTGTCGCGGTGCAATTGGCGGCACTTCTGGCGTCCTATGTCGCGGTGCTCGCGGAGCGGCGGTCGACCGTTGCCGCGGCAGCTCCAGGGACCGGCGAAATCCGAGCGGCCGCGCATGTCATGGCCAAGGCAGCGGCGCATAATTCCTCGCTTGCCCGCATTTCCGGCCGGCTGGATTCGAGGGATGACCGCTGATGCGCACCTTGTTCGCGCTGTGGGCGGCTCCGCTCCTCTTGTTTTGGGGCTGGTTCTTTCTGTCGCTCAACGACATCAATTTCGGCTATGTCATGCTGAGCCGCCAATTACACGATCTCGTCTTCCAGCTCTATGGACAGATGCTGGGCGTCGATCCGGCGCTCATTCCGGGCATGGTGGCGAAAGCTTGCGTATTCGACGGCGTGCTGCTGGTGGCGTTCTGGGCATTTCGCCGCCGCAAGACGATTGGTGGCTGGATCACGGCGATGCGCAACCGCTATTTCGACCAGGCATCGACGCCGAGCGCCTGAAGCCGGTCGAGAACGCCCTGGAGGATGAAAGCGGCCGCCGCTGAATCGATCTTGCCGGCGCGTTTCTTGCGGGAAAAATCCATCTCGATCAGTGTTCGCTCGGCCGCCACCGTCGACAGCCTTTCGTCCCAAAAGACGAACGGCAGATCGGTCAATCCAGCCATGTTGCGGACGAAAGCGCGGGATTTTTGGGCGCGCGGGCCTTCCGAGCCGTCCATGTTGATGGGGAGGCCGATTGCCACGGCGCCGGCATTCTCCTTCTGCAATAGGGCGAGCAGCACTGCGGCATCGAGCGAGAATTTCCTGCGCATGATGACGGGGCGCGGGTGCGCGAACGACAAGCCGCGGTCCGAAACCGCCACGCCGATCGTTTTGTCGCCAAGGTCGAGACCGGCCAGGGTCTTGCCGCCGCCCAGCCGGGCCGGCAACTCCTCGATGGTGATGATGCCCAACGGCTTTTCCTTTGACCGCGACGCCGCACGTCCTATACGCGCAAAGCGTGCGCGGCACTTTAATTTCGCCGTCGGCGTTCTATCCTCTACCGAAGCAAAAATCGAGGAAAGCATTGATGAAACTGACCTGGTACGGACATTCGGCATTCAGAATCGAAATCGAAGGCGCGAAAATCCTCATCGACCCCTATCTGGTCGGCAATCCGTCATGGGCGGGCGGCTGGGAAGGGCCGGCCGAAGGGATCACGCACGTGTTGCTCACCCATGGCCACAGTGACCACATCAGCGGCGCCGTCGAAGTGCTCAAGAAGAGCGGCGCGATGCTGGTCGCCAATTTCGAGATTTGCATGTACCTGGTCGGCAAGGGTGTCGGTGACAAGCAGATCAATCCCGGCAATATCGGCGGCACCGTCGATTGCGGCGGCTTCACCACCACCTTCGTTCAGGCTCTGCATTCATCGTCCTTTCCGGGCGAGGGTGGCCAGAATACCTATCTCGGCAATCCGGGCGGGCTCGTCCTGCACTTTCCCGAGGACAAGACGCTTTATCATATGGGCGACACCGACATTTTTTCCGACATGGCGCTGATCAACGAGTTGCACGAACCGAAGATCGGCATCGTGCCGATCGGCGACCGCTTCACCATGGGTGGCGCGGTAGCAGCCCTTGCCTGCCAGCGTTTCTTCAAGTTCGAGACGGTCGTTCCCGCTCACTTCGGCACATTTCCGATGATCGATCAGACTGCCGACAAATTCGTGGCCGGGCTGGATGGATCGGGTGTGAAAGTTGCGTTGCCGAAGATCGGCGAGACGATTACGCTGTAAAGAAAGCCGGTCCGGAACGATACGATGCGCTTGAGAAATTCTCTTTGCATTTCAATGCTGGTTGCCGCGTCGCCGACGCTGGCCGCGGAAAATTTCATCGAGGGCGTCTATCTGCAATCGGAGGACCTCTGCGCGCAGGCCAAAAAGGATACGCTGCAGACGGTGATCGAGGGCGGCAATATCGTGCTGTCGGCAAATGGCCTGGAAAGCATCGAATATAATTGTGAATTCCTGCAGATCACCAAAGCGACACGCTCACCGAGCTGGGCGGTGACCGCTATATGCCAGGAGCCGGGCTACGTCTTTCCCGATGTTCTCTCACTGACACAGATGAGCCCGAAGCAGATCGACCTGGTATCGGTTCGGCCTGCCGCCGACGAAGGCGAGCAGAGCGGCAACGGCGGCAGTTATTTCCTCTGCGACGGCGTGGCGATGCCATAGGGCAGTTGAAGGCACGATGCATGTTGCGTGGCACGCGCCGCGCCGCTATAGCGCTGGTTTTCCCGAGGCACAAACATGTCCGTTGATATAAAAACTGTGAAGCGCGTCGCGCATCTTGCCCGTATTGCGGTGAGCGAGGAGGATGCAGAGCGCATGACCGGCGAATTGAACGCCATTTTGGGCTTTGTCGAGCAGTTGAACGAGGTCGATGTTTCCGGCGTCGAGCCGATGACCTCGGTCACGCCGATGGCAATGAAAAAGCGCCAGGACGTCGTCACCGACGGCGGCAAGGCAGCCGACATCGTCGCCAATGCACCGGCGACCGAAGAAAATTTCTTCCTTGTGCCGAAGGTCGTGGAGTAGCAGGCCGATGGCAATCGACATCGCGGCTGAGACGCCGCTGCAGGACGATGTGCGTGGGCTGGTCGAGGAGCTCAACGCCACATTGCTGGAGCTGACGCCGCCGGAGCATTGCTACCATTTGACGGTCGAGCAGATGGCGGACCGCGACACGACCGTCTTCATCGCCCGCGACAACGGCCTTGCCATCGGTTGCGGCGCACTGAAGCGCCACGATGCTGTCGTCGGCGAGGTCAAGCGCATGTATACGCGACCTTCGCATCGCGGCCGCAAGATCGGCGCGAAGATTGTCGAGCGTATCGAGGCGCTGGCGCGCCAAGAAGGGCTTAAGCGTCTGGTTCTGGAGACGGGCGACCGTCATCCCGCCGCCTGGACCGTCTACGAACGCGCCGGTTTTTCGCGTTGCGGGCCGGTGCTGAATTATCCCGATTCCGAGTGGTCGGTGTTTTACGAAAAGAGCCTTGCCTGATGAGCGACCTTACCCAGCTGACGATTTCGCAGGCCCGCGCCAAATTGCGCTCCAGAGAGATCACAGCCACCGAAATCACCGAGGCTTATCTATCGGCGGTCGAGCGAGCCAATCCGGCGCTCAATGCCTACGTCGTGGTCACCGACGACAAGGCGCGCGACATGGCCAAGACCTCCGACGCGAAACTGGCCAAGGGCGAGGGCGGGTCGCTCGAGGGTATCCCGCTCGGCATCAAGGATTTGTTCGGCACCGAAGGCGTCCACACCCAGGCCTGCAGCCATGTGCTGGACGGCTTCAAGCCGCGCTACGAATCGACGGTCACCGCCAATCTGTGGGCGGATGGTGCCGTCATGCTCGGCAAGCTCAACATGGACGAGTTCGCCATGGGCTCGTCCAACGAGACCTCGCATTACGGGCCGGTCATCAACCCGTGGCGGCGTTCGCGCCTCGACACGGTTGTGATGCCGACGACACATCAGGGCGAGGGCGGCTTCGTTTCGGCGGGCGGCACCAGGACCGCGCGCACGTTGGACAATGCCCAACTGGTGCCGGGCGGTTCGTCCGGAGGCTCGGCATCAGCGGTCTCGGCCTTCCTGTGCGCCGGCGCCACCGCCACCGATACCGGCGGCTCGATCCGCCAGCCCGCCGCCTTCACTGGCACAGTCGGCATCAAGCCGACCTATGGCCGCTGCTCGCGCTGGGGGATCGTAGCTTTCGCCTCTTCGCTCGACCAGGCCGGGCCGATCGCGCGCGACGTCCGCGATGCCGCGATCCTGTTGAAGTCGATGGCTTCGGTCGACCCGAAGGACACGACGTCCGTCGACCTGCCGGTGCCGGACTACGAGGCGGCGATCGGCCGCCCGATCAAAGGCATGAAGGTCGGCATCCCAAAGGAATATCGTGTCGACGACATGCCCGCGGAGATCGAGGCGCTGTGGCAGAAAGGCATTGCCTGGCTGCGGGATGCCGGCGCCGAGATCGTCGATATCTCGCTGCCGCACACAAAATACGCGCTGCCGGCCTATTACATCGTGGCGCCGGCCGAAGCCTCGTCCAACCTCGCCCGTTACGATGGCGTCCGCTATGGCTTGCGCGTGCCCGGCAAGGACATTGTCGACATGTATGAAAAGACCCGCGCCGCCGGCTTCGGGCGGGAGGTCAAGCGCCGCATCATGATCGGCACCTATGTGCTTTCCGCCGGCTACTACGATGCCTACTATCTGCAGGCGCAGAAGGTTCGAACCCTGATCAAGCGTGACTTCGAAAATGTGTTTGCAGCAGGCGTCGACGTCATCCTGACGCCGGCAACACCTTCCGCTGCCTTCGGCATCGCCGACGAGGACATGGCCGCCGACCCGGTCAAGATGTATCTCAATGACATTTTTACGGTGACGGTGAACATGGCCGGCTTGCCCGGTATAGCGGTTCCAGCCGGGCTCGACGCCAAGGGGCTGCCGCTCGGCCTGCAGCTGATCGGCCGGCCTTTCGACGAGGAAACGCTGTTCCAGACTGCCCACGTCATCGAAAAGGCGGCCGGCACATTTCAGCCGGAAAAATGGTGGTAGGATCGTTTCTCATCTGAGGGGGTGAGGGATGTTCTTCTATGTCTCCAAGATTCTCTGGCTCTTCGTCCAGCCGCTTAATCTCGCGATCATCCTGCTGCTGGCTGGATTGCTTGCGGCATTGGTCGGGCGCAAGAGGCTGTTTGCCACCGGCAGCGTGCTGGCATTCCTTGTCCTTGCACTCTCGGCGTGGACCTCGCTCGGCGCAGTGATGCTTAATCCGCTCGAGGAGCGTTTCCCCAAGCCACCGCTGCCGGAACGAGTTGACGGAATCGTTGTGCTCGGCGGCGGTATGGAGAGCGCCATCAACTTCGTCCGCGGTGGCTATGAACTCAACGCCAGTGGCGACCGATTGGTCGAGGCAGCCGTGCTGGCACGGCGTTTTCCGACAGCGAGGGTCGTCATTTCAGGTGGCCCCATTGCAATGGTCCGCGAAGACGAGGGCGATGCGGCGACAGCTCCACGCCTGTTCACTGCGCTCGGCGTGACGGCCGATCGGCTGGTCCTTGAGGGCAAATCACGCAACACCTACGAGAATGCGGTCTTCACCAAGCAACTGATCACGCCAAAACCGGGCGAGACCTGGCTGCTGGTGACCTCGGCCTTCCACATGCCACGCGCCAAGGCGCTGTTCGACAAAGCCGGTTTTGCGACGGTTCCGTGGCCGGTCGACTACCGCACCTCCGGCAGGGAAGGCATCGGCCTGCTCCGCACGGATGCCAACGAAGCACTGCAGACCACAACCATCGCGACCCGTGAATGGATCGGGCTGATTGCCTACTGGCTGTCAGGCCGGATAGACCGGCCTTTTCCGGCGCCGGATGTTGGGCCGGGCGGCTGACCGAGCACCGCCTGCCGCGCCGCCGAGAAAAACTGGCGGCGCACCAGCACCGCCAGGAGCAGCAGCGTCGACAGGACGAACACCGCGGGATCGACGAACCAGCCAAGATAGCCAATCGAGAAGAACACGCCGCGCAGGCCCGAATTGAAATGCTTTCCGGCCAACATGTTCATGCGCGCGGCACGCCACACCGCCGTTTCGGTGACCGGATTGCGCGACGCCTCGCCATGTGGAATCGGCACGGCGCCGATCAGGATCGAGCAATAGTTGAACAGCCGGTAAGCCCAGCCGAACTTGAAGAAGGAAAAAGCCAGGATCAGCACCAGCCCGAATACCTTCGTCTGGAAGGCCGCGCGTGAAGACGTGGCGCCAAACGGCAGGTCGGTCAACACGGTCAGAACCTGATCGGAGGCGCCGAGCAGGGCAAAACAGCCGCCGATCGCAATCAGCGAACTCGAGGCAAAGAAGGCGGTTCCCTGCTGCAGGCCGCTCATGATGGCGGTGTCGACGATGCGGATCTCGCGCTCAGCCATGGTCCGCATCCAGGCCTCGCGCTGCGCGTTCATCGCCCTCGTCAGCGACATGCGGCTGACCAGCATTCCGTCGGCGGCGAGCGTATGCAGCACCCACGCGGCAAGGAAGAACCCCAGCGCCGCAAGGTCGGCCGTCGATAGGTGAAAGGAATCGCTCATGCGTTGCTTTTACCACAGGCGGCAGTAATGCTTCGATGGCCGAAGTTGGAATGTCGCTGCCGGAGCAAACAAGGTCGGCAGGCGCAGCGCCGCAATCTTCAAAACAGCGGAAAACATCATGGGAATTCCTATATGTAGACCTCAACAGGGTCCCAGGAGAAAACGCCCACGTGTTCCTTTCGGTTTTCGACTTGTTCAAGATCGGCATCGGCCCATCGAGTTCGCACACGATGGGGCCGATGACGGCCGCGCGGCGGTTTCTCGACGAGATTGCGGGAGACGACTGGCCGCGCCCGGCCGGCGCCAAGGTCGACCGGATCGCTGCCAGCCTGCATGGCTCGCTCGCCTACACCGGCATCGGCCATGGCTCCGACCGAGCCGTGGTGCTCGGCCTCGCGGGCCAGACGCCGCAGACGGTGGATCCCGACCTAGCAGACGGCATCGTCGCTGGCATCGCCGCCGAGAAACGGATTTCGCCGCCCGGCCATCCGTCCTACCGTTTCGACCCGGCAACGGATCTTGTGCTGGATCGCAAGACGCCGCTGCCGGGTCACGCCAACGGCATGGCCTTCTCTGCCCATGATGCCGGCGACCGGTTGCTGCTGAGGCGCGTCTATTATTCGATCGGCGGCGGCTTCGTAGTGTCCGAGGAAGAACTGCAGCGGATGAAAGCAAGGGGCTCGGCGACAACCGAAGGCAAGAAGGTTCCGTATCCGTTCAAGAACGCCGTCGAAATGCTGTCCATGGCAGCGAAAAGCGGGCTTTCCATTGCCGAGATGAAGCGCGTCAACGAGGAGACACAGATGTCGCGCGGGGAGCTCGACGCCGGCCTCGACGGCATCTGGAGCGCCATGAAGGGCTGCATCGAGCGCGGCCTGTCGCAAGACGGCATCATGCCAGGCGGACTCAAGGTGCGCCGCCGTGCCCGGATGCTGCACGACAAGCTGCAGGAGCAATGGCAGCAGAACCGGCCTAACCCGCTGCTCGCCAACGACTGGCTGTCGATCTATGCGATGGCGGTCAATGAGGAGAACGCTGCCGGCGGCCGTGTCGTCACCGCGCCAACCAATGGGGCGGCCGGCACTCTGCCCGCAGTGCTGCGCTACTGGTTGCATTTCCATCCCGAAGCCGACCAGCCCAGCATTCGCGATTTCCTGCTGACGGCGGCGGCCGTCGGCGGCATCATCAAAACCAATGCTTCGATCTCGGGGGCGGAAGTCGGCTGCCAAGGCGAGGTCGGTTCGGCTTCGGCAATGGCTGCGGCGGGATTGTGCGCCGTCATGGGCGGCACGCCCGAGCAGGTCGAGAATGCTGCCGAGATCGCGCTGGAACATCATCTCGGCATGACCTGCGATCCGGTCGGCGGCCTGGTGCAGGTGCCGTGTATCGAGCGCAACGCGCTTGGTGCCGTCAAGGCGGTGACCGCCGCTTCGCTGGCCATCAAGGGCGACGGCGTTCATTTCGTGCCGCTCGATGCCGCGATCGAGACGATGCGCCAGACCGGCCTCGACATGAACGAAAAGTACAAAGAAACCAGCCTTGGCGGATTGGCCGTCAATGTCGTGGAGTGCTGAGCGCCAATCTGGCGGCATGGACCACCACTGTGGAGAAGTCGATCAGGCCGTTGACGCGTTCGCGTGCTGGACTAAACCTTAAACGATGTCTCTCAATCTCATAAAGCTTTGCGTCGGCTGTGACAGCGTCGAGGATCTGGAAGAGTGGATTGCCTTCCGTCTCGACGAGCGGCGCCGCGCCGGCGAACCGGCCGAGCACTACCACACCACCCGCATGGTGCCGACGCGTGGCGCCGAGATTACCGACGGCGGCTCGCTCTACTGGGTGATCAAGGGCAATGTCCAATGCCGCCAGCTGATCACCGAAATCCGGCCCTTCACCGATGACGAGGGCATCGGCCGTTGCCATCTGATCCTCGATCCCGAGGTCGTGCGCACTGACTGGCAACCGCGCCGTGCATTCCAGGGGTGGCGCTACCTGAAGCCGGCGGACGCGCCGGCCGATCTCGGCAAGGGCAAAGCCGGGCTGATCGAGATGCCGCCGAAGCTCAGGCGTGAGCTTGCCGATCTCGGCCTGCTCTGACGCCGAGAAGCGCAACGCCAAGACCACCAGCCGAAGCGCTGTCCGCAGGTGCCATCATCACAGGTCCTCCAGGTCGCCTCATCTGGGCTTGCAAGCCGGGGGACAACGCCACATCTTGAATGTCATGAGCGACAAGAAGCAGCCCGTGCCTGCAAGGGCCAATCCTGCGCCGGTCGAGTCTCAATCGAGCACCGGCGAGATCGACGCGTTTCTCCGTCAGGCAAGGACGCTCGCTGCATCCGCCACCGGTTCAGGCAGGCTGATCCTGTCCCTCGACGCGACAATGAGCCGCCAGCCGACCTGGGATCTCGCCTGTGCGCTGCAGGCCGAGATGTTCGACGCCGTCGGCAAGGCCGGGGCGCTCAAGGTTCAACTTGTCTATTTTCGCGGCCTTGGCGAGTGCCGCTCATCCGCATTCGTCACCGATACCGCAGCTCTGAAACAGCTGATGACGCGCATCAACTGCCGCAGCGGCCGTACCCAGATCGGCAAGGTGCTCGCCCACGCGCTGAAACAGACGGCGGCGGCCAAGGTCAACGCGCTGGTCTATATCGGCGACGCGATGGAAGAAAACATAGATGATCTGGCCGAAAAGGCCGGCAGCCTCGGTCTGCACGGCGTTCCTGTCTTCGTCTTTCAGGAGGGCCATGATGCCGCTGCGGAAAAGGCGTTCAAGGAAATTGCGCGGCTGTCGAAAGGGGCCTGGTTCAGGTTCGATCGGCGGGCTGCCGCGACGTTGGCCGGCCTGCTTTCGTCCGTCGCCGTGTTTGCGACCGGCGGGCTGAAGGCACTGGAGGCCCGGGGCAGGCCGGAAGACCGACTGATGATCGAGCATATGCGGGGCGGCGGAAACTGATGGGCGCGATTATCGCTTTCGTAGCATTGCTTCTGGTGTTTCTCGGCATGCTCACCATCTTCCTGCGCGCCGATCCGGCGAAGCTTGCAGGCGGCATGAGGACGCTTGGACCTGTGCTGCTCGGGCTGGTCGGCGTCGCCGTGCTGCTGGTCGGGCGCGAGGGCATCGGGGGCTTGATCCTGTCGGCTGCGCTCGCCTGGTACGGCTCCATGCGCATGAATCGGCCGGCAGCCAAACTGGCGGCAGGCAAGCGTTCGACAGTTCGTACGGCGGCGCTTGAGATGGAACTCGATCACGATACCGGCGGCCTCGAAGGCCTTGTGCTGGCCGGGCGCCATGAAGGCAAGATGCTTGGCTCGATGGGGCTTGCCGAATTGCAGCAACTCTATCGCGAACTCTCCGGCGATCCGGAGAGCCGCCAATTGCTAGAGACGTATCTTGACGGCCGATTTCCCATCTGGCGCAAAGACGCTGATGCGAATGGTGGCGAAGGGCTGGGTGTTGCGCCAGGTTCTGGCGCCATGACTAAGGAGGAGGCCTACAAGATCCTTGGTCTTGAAGCGGGGGCTGCCGCGGCGGATGTCCGCAAGGCGCACCGCCGCCTGATGCAGCGCCTGCACCCCGATATCGGTGGCACGTCTTTCCTGGCGGCGCGGATCAATGAAGCCAAGGACGTCTTGCTCTCCAATCACAACTAGTCTCCTTCGACGCAAGAACTTCGGGACAGATATCGTTTCGCGCGCCGCTTACTGCTGGACGGCGTAGCACTCGATCTTCTTCTTTTTCAAAGCGTTGCAGGCTTTCCAGGCAGCCGTCTTCGAACCGAAACCACCGAACCGGGCGCGGTAGTAGGTGACACCGTCCTTGTCGAAGGCGACGGTGAAACCGGAGGCATCGGTCAGAACGGAGGGCGCCTGCTTCGTCGCTTTGTCGAGGAAAGCCTTCGCTTCGGCCTGTTTTGGCGAAGAGGCGACCTGTATTGCCCAGCCGGATGGCACCGACGCCGTGCTGACCGGATCGACCTCTGCCGCCGGTTCGGCATAGGCTGCGGCGACCCGGGCTGTCGCCACGTCGTCCACCGTCGACACAGCCGTCGTCTTGACCCTCTTGGCCTGAACGACCGGAGCGGTCTCTTCAACGACGGGCGCATTTTCCTCGACAAGAGAGGCAACGGCATCGTCGTCCGGCTTACTGTCCGGTGTCGGCGCGTCATGCTTCGGTAGAAGCACCTTGGCCAAGGCTGAAATCGGATTGCCGCCGCCGGCCTTGGCAATCAGCACGCCGCCGCCGCGCGACGACGCCTGCGGCATGTAGGCATTGATCAACCCGGCCATCTGGCTGTCGCGGCTGCCGCCGGACCTGCCGCCCATGACCACCGCTACGATGCGCCGATCGCCATCCGAGACCGAGGAGACCAGATTGTAACCGGAGGCGCGGGTGTAACCGGTCTTGATGCCGTCGACGCCCTTGATGCGTCCGAGCAGACGATTGTGGCCGTTGATGCGCTGCCGCCCGTAAAGAAAGGAGCGCTGCGAGAAATAGCCGTAATATTGCGGGAAATGCTCTCTCAGGGCGATGCCGAGCATCGCCATGTCGCGCGCGGTCGTGAACTGGCCGGGATCAGGCAAGCCGTTGGCGTTGCGGAAAACGGTTCCCCTCATGCCCAGCGCCCGCGCCTTGGCGGTCATCATGCGGGCGAAATTGGCTTCGTTGCCGCCGAGCGTCTCGCCAAGCGCCGTTGCGGAATCGTTTGCCGATTTGGTCACCATCGACAGGATCGCGGTCTCGACCGTGACCGAGCCGCCCCGCTTGACGCCGAGCTTCGTCGGCGGTTCGGCAGCGGCATTGGCCGAGAACACGACCGGGGAATTCTTGCTGATCCTGCCCTTCGCCAACGCCTCGAACGTCAGATAGAGCGTCATCATCTTGGTAAGCGAAGCCGGATAGCGCCGGCCATCGGCATCCGACGAATAAAGCACCTTGCCGGTCTTGGCATCGATGACGATGGCCGCCGACTTGGCCGCCATGGATGAAGCCGCGTCCGCGACGACGAAGCTCATCGCCATGGCGAGGATCATGATCGTTTTGAAGGGGGACACGGATTTGGAAACGAAGCCCGACAACGCCTTACGCACTGATAGTTCCTTTGAATTTCCGTTGCCTTGGAGGCGGCAAAGGGTCCTGCCTCACCTCCGGCCACGCTAACGCAGGCAGCGTTACCAATCCGTTTATGGTAACCGCCGCGTTCACCATTTTCTGTGGGATTGAGCTTCTCTTTATTCGAATCTTAGCGAATGCCGGCAGCTCACGATCCGCATTGCCGCGGGAATCTTGACTTTTGTGCACTGCACAATATATTTACACGCATTGCACAACGCGGCCCGGACAAGCCGCGTCTATCATCCAAGGCAACCGTTCAAGGGAATGCGTGAAATGACCCAGACCTATGAAGATTTCAGCAAATACGGCAAGGAATTTGCGGACACCGGATTGAAGAGCTTCGCCTCGCTGTCCAAGGGGGCGCAGGCTATCGCCGCCGAGGCGGGTGAGTACACCAAGAAAAGCTTCGAAGCCGGTAGCGCCGCTGTCGAGAAGCTCTTTTCCGCCAAGTCGCTGGACAAGGCGATCGATATCCAGTCCGACTATGCCAAGCAGTCCTATGAGAGCTTCGTCACCGAGGCCACCAAGCTTGGCGATCTCTATGCCGAACTCGCCAAGGAAGCTTACAAGCCGTTCGAATCGATCGTCGCCAAGGCGAAGTAAATTCGACGAACATTCCGAGCCGGCCCTTGGGCTTGCAAAGACAGACCCGGTCGCGAACGCGCGGCCGGGTTTTTTCATGCCGGCCCGAAATCGGGGGCCTGCGGTCTTCACGATTTGAAAAATCGGTCAAGTTTGGCCACCTAGCCATATTGTCAGCTAAACAGAAGGGCTTAAAATCGTCCATCGAACACCTACATGTCGAGCATGCATGAGGATTCGAAAGAGGCAGGACTACGTGACTATAGGTTTGACTGCCACGAGCTACGTGGTGCGAATGCAGAACGGCAGCAACGGCAATGAGGCCGGTCGCGGCACGGCCGTCATCACGCGCACAAAAACCAAGACCAAGAAGCCCAGTCTGTATCGGGTCCTCATTCTTAACGACGACTACACACCCATGGAATTCGTGGTCCACGTGCTGGAGCGCTTTTTCCAGAAGGACCGCGAAGCCGCCACACGCATAATGCTTCATGTTCACAATCATGGGGTGGGCGAGTGCGGGGTCTATACATTCGAAGTGGCCGAGACCAAAGTGTCTCAGGTCATGGATTTCGCCCGACAGAATCAGCATCCGCTGCAATGCGTGATGGAGAAGAAGTGAGGTAACATGCCGGCTTTCTCCCAAGGCCTGGAAAAGGCGCTTCACCAAGCGCTGACGCTCGCCAATGAGCGGCACCATGAATATGCAACCCTTGAACATTTGCTGCTCGCCCTGATCGACGACACCGAGGCGGCCGCTGTCATGCGTGCCTGCAACGTCGATCTCGACGAGTTGAAGCATACGGTCCTCACCTATATCGACACCGAGCTCGACAACCTCGTCACCGGCTACGATGAAGATTCCAAGCCGACTGCCGGTTTCCAGCGCGTCATCCAGCGCGCGGTGATCCATGTGCAGTCGTCAGGCCGCGAGGAAGTGTCCGGCGCCAACGTGCTCGTCGCCATCTTCGCCGAGCGCGAGAGCCACGCCGCTTACTTCCTGCAGGAACAGCAGATGACCCGCTACGACGCGGTCAACTACATCTCGCATGGCATCGCCAAGCGCCCCGGCGCTTCCGAGACGCGGACGCCGCGCGGCGCCGACGACGAGCAAGGCAGCCAGAGCGGAGCCGAGCCGCAAGAGGAAGGCGGCAAGAAGAAGCAGCAGCAGGACGCGCTGACTGCCTATTGCGTCAACCTGAACAACAAGGCCAAGGCCGGCAAGATCGATCCATTGATCGGTCGCGAGAGCGAGATCAACCGGACCATCCAGGTGCTGTGCCGCCGCTCCAAGAACAACCCGCTCTATGTCGGTGATCCTGGCGTCGGCAAGACGGCAATCGCCGAAGGCCTCGCCAAGCGCATCGTCGAGGGCGACGTTCCCGAAGTGCTGCACAATGCCACCATCTTCGCGCTCGACATGGGCACGTTGCTGGCCGGCACCCGCTATCGCGGCGATTTCGAGGAGCGGCTGAAGCAGGTCGTCAAGGAGCTCGAGGATTATCCCGGCGCCGTGCTGTTCATCGACGAAATCCACACGGTGATCGGGGCGGGGGCCACCTCCGGCGGGGCCATGGATGCGTCGAACCTGTTGAAGCCGGCGCTGTCTTCGGGCGCGATCCGCTGCATCGGCTCGACCACCTACAAGGAGTTCCGCCAGTTCTTCGAGAAGGACCGCGCGCTGGTGCGGCGCTTCCAGAAGATCGACGTCAACGAGCCGACTGTCGAGGACGCCATCGAGATCATGAAGGGCCTCAAGCCCTATTTCGAGGAGTTCCACAAGGTCCGCTACACGAGCGAGGCGATCAAGGCTTCGGTCGAGCTCTCGGCGCGTTACATCAACGACCGCAAGCTGCCGGACAAGGCGATCGACGTGATCGACGAGACCGGCGCCTCGCAGATGCTCGTGCCGGAAGCCAAGCGCAAGAAGACCATCGGTATCAAGGAGATCGAAGCGACGATCGCCACGATGGCGCGTATCCCGCCGAAGACGGTTTCCGCCGACGACGAGAAGGTGCTGCAAGGCCTCGACATCGAGTTGAAGCGCGTCGTCTACGGCCAGGACACCGCGATCACCGCGCTGACTTCGGCCATCAAGCTGGCGCGGGCCGGCCTGCGGGAACCGGAAAAGCCGATCGGCTCGTACCTGTTCTCGGGTCCGACCGGTGTCGGCAAGACGGAAGTGGCCAAGCAACTCGCCGCGTCGCTCGGCGTGGAGCTGATCCGCTTCGACATGTCGGAGTATATGGAACGCCACACCGTTTCGCGGCTGATCGGTGCCCCTCCCGGCTATGTCGGGTTCGACCAGGGCGGCCTTCTGACCGACGGCGTCGACCAGCATCCGCATTGCGTGCTGTTGCTGGACGAAGTCGAGAAGGCGCATCCGGACCTGTTCAACATCCTGTTGCAGGTCATGGACCACGGCAAGCTGACCGACCATAACGGCAAGCAGATCGACTTCCGCAATGTCATCCTGATCATGACCACCAATGCGGGCGCGTCCGATGCGCAGCGCGCGGCCATCGGTTTCGGTTCGACCAAGCGCGAAGGCGACGATGTCGAAGCGATCAACCGGCTGTTCACGCCGGAGTTCCGCAACCGTCTCGATGCGATCATTCCGTTCGGCTCGCTGCCGGTGCCGGTCATCCATCAGGTGGTGCAGAAGTTCGTCATGCAGCTGGAAGCGCAGCTTTCCGAGCGCGGCGTGACATTCGACCTGTCGCAGGATGCAATCGCATGGCTGGCCGACAAGGGCTATGACGAGCGCATGGGCGCCCGGCCGCTTGGCCGTGTCATCCAGGAGCACATCAAGAAGCCGCTGGCCGACGAGGTGCTGTTCGGCAAGCTCAAGAAGGGCGGCACGGTGCGTGTCACCGTCGAGAAGAAGGAAACCGGCGAGACCGGCCTGAAGCTCGAATCGCTCGCCGACGAGGCGCCGGTGAAGCCGAAGAAGGAAGAGCCGGACGACGCGCCGAAGGCCAAGAAGGCGGTGGCGAAAAAGCCCGCCGCGAAAAAGGCGGTGGCGCAGAAGCCGGAGCCCAAAGGTAAGGACGGCGGCAAGCGCAGCCTTGTGCCGCAACTGCCGCGTAAGAACTGACGAACCAGCCAGTAAAAAAGCCCCGGAAACGGGGCTTTTTTTGTGACACCTTCCGGTTAACCGCCCGGCGCCCGCCAGAGCGGTTGCACCGGTTCAGCTTGCCAGCGCCATCCGTATCTTGCCGGCGTTTTCGGCCAGGACTTCAGGCTTTTCCATCTGTCCGCTGTGCGGTTTCAGGGGAATGCCCTCGAAGCGCGGAATGACATGGACGTGAAGGTGAAAGATAGTCTGCCCCGAAGCTGGTTCGTTGAACTGCATAACCGTGACGCCATCGGCATCGAAGGCCTTCTTTACGGCCCGCGCAACTTTCTGGACGTGAGCGAAGAGCGGGCCAAGCACCGCCGGATCCGCGTCAAGCAAGTTGCGCGACGGCGCTTTCGGCACCACCAGCGTGTGACCCTGTCCTTGCGGCATCACATCCATGAAGACAATGACCGCGTCATCCTCGTAGACGTGGTGCGAAGGGATCTCTCCGCGCAGGATTTTGGCGAAGATGTTGCTGCTGTCGTAGGTTGCTTCGGCCATGCGGCGCGCTCCGGTTCTTGGCTCGCTGTCTGGTGTAGCGAAGCTATTCCGGGCGGGCAAGACGATCGGCCGACATCGGCCATGCGGCCCGTGCGGCTGAGCGAGTGGGGTCTCGCTGCTCTACTCCGCCATGTCCTTGCGGAACGGGGTGTGCTCTTCCAGATATTCGCTCATCCGCTCGACTTCGCGCCGCTCGCGCTGGAGGTAGTCGGCCACTGCATTGCGCAGACCTGGATGGGCGATGTAGTGCGCCGAATGCATCGTCACGGGCCGGTAGCCGCGCGCCAGCTTGTGCTCGCCCTGCGCACCGGCTTCAACCACCTTCAGCTTGCGCGAGATGGCGAAATCGATCGCCTGATGGTAGCAGACCTCGAAATGCAGGAACGGGTGGTCCTCGATGCAGCCCCAATTGCGGCCGTAGAGCGCGTCTGAACCGATGAAGTTGATGGCACCTGCAATGTAGCGCCCGCTGCGTTTGGCCATGACCAGCAGGATGTCGTCGGCCATGCGTTCGCCGATAAGTGAGAAGAAATCGCGGTTGAGGTAGGGCCGGCCCCATTTCCTGCTGCCGGTATCCATGTAGAACGCGAAAAAGTCGTCCCAGGCCTTTTCGGTCAGATCCTTGCCGGTCAGCCAGTCGATCGAGATGCCGTCGGCGAGGGCCTCGCGCCGCTCTTTCTTCATTGCCTTGCGCTTGCGCGAGGCTAACGTTGTGAGAAAATCGTCGTAGCTCGAAAAGCCTTCGTTGAAGAAGTGAAACTGCTGGTCGGTGCGATGCAGGAAGCCGGCCGCCGCCAATACCTGGACGTCGTCCTCCGGCGCGAAAGTAACATGCGCGGAAGACACGCCGAGCTTATCCGTCACCGCCTTCAGGCCGGTCGCAAGACCGGCCTTGACGGTGGGGATGTCCTCGCCCCTGCCGACCAGCAGGCGAGGGCCGGTGACGGGTGTGAACGGCACCGCGCATTGCAGCTTCGGATAGTAGCGCCCGCCGGCGCGTTCGAACGCGTCCGACCAGCCATGGTCGAAGACATATTCGCCCTGGCTGTGCGACTTCAGATAGCAGGGGACCGCTCCGAGCAACATGCCTCGCGCGGTTTCCAGCCTGAGGTGATGGCCTTGCCAGCCTGTGCGCCGAACAGCGCAGCCGGAATCTTCCAGCGCGCTCAAAAAAGCGAATGAGACAAGCGGGTTGTAGCCGTATTCTGCATCGCCGCGTGTAGTGCCGCCGAGGCTGTCCCATTCAGCGCTGGTAAAGGCGCCGATGCCCGCGGCGATGCGGATCGACAGCTCCGCATTCGCCGTTTGTCTTTCACAGTCGTCCCCTTGATCCATGAGGCTTACTTAAGCTCGCTGCGGACCCATACAAGCCCGCTCAGGCAAGCCGTACCAGATCGGGCTCGAATCCTTCGAACGTCATCTGGTCGGCATATTTGAAGGTCAGGTCGACGGCAGGCTGGTCGTGCACGGTCCAGGTGATCACCGGCATACCGAGTCTCTCTCGCACGAAGGAGACGAACCGGTTCGGCAGGTCGCCGGCAGCGTAGGAGGTGAAGGCGATGTCATGCGCCAGCATGGCGAAATGCGCCTCGATCAGGTGGTTGTCGTTGCCGTAGGCGGTCAACCCGCCGGGTATGCCGGGTGCATATTTCGGGAACTCGCGGATCAGCCAATGGTCGAACGACATGATCGCGGTCTTGCCCTTGTAATGCTTGAGCATCTTGCCGACGCTTTCGACCAGGCCTTCGTCATGCCCGGCAGCACCTTTCAGTTCGACAACCATCGGCACACGGCCGTCGACCAGATCAAGCGCCTGCTGCAGCGTCGGCAAATGGTCGGCGGTGCCGCCGACCTTCAGCGCCGTGATCTCTGCAGCCGTACGCTGCCAGACGAAGCCGTCCTCGCCGGTCAGCCGCCGCAGATCGCCATCGTGGATGATAACGGGGACGCCGTCGGATGACAGGTGCACATCGCATTCGATCGCGTAGCCGCGCTCGGCCGCCGCAGCGAAGGCGGAAAGGGTGTTCTCCCAGCGCGTCTTGTTCATGTCGTGGAGGCCGCGATGGGCGACGGGCCGGGCGGTCAGCCAGGAAAGATCGGTCATGGTTGCAGTCCCGGTCATTCGACTTCGAAGATCGCTTCGATTTCCACTGCGGCATTAAGCGGCAGGGAGGCGGTGCCGACGGCGGAGCGAGCGTGCTTGCCACGATCGCCGAGCACGGCGGCGAGAAAATCCGAGGCGCCGTTGGCAACCAGATGCTGTTCGACAAAATCCGGTGCCGAGGCGACGAAGACAGTGATCTTCACCAAGCGACGGATTTTCTCGAGATCGCCAAGTGCCGCCTGAGCCTGGGCCAAGATGTTGATCGCACAGTATTTTGCGGCTTCCTTGCCGGTCGCGGTGTCGACATCGCGGCCAAGCAGTCCGCTCGCCTGGAGCTTGCCCTCCTTGAGCGGCAACTGCCCGGCGGTGAACAGCAGATTGCCGGTCCGGCAATAGGGCACGTAATTGGCGGCGGGCGCGGCGGCGGCCGGCAGCGTCACGCCGAGATCGCTTAGCCGCTTTTCGATTGTTTCGCTCATGCTATTTCCCTATTGCTTGAAGGTGCCGCGCAGGCCGGGCCGAAATTGCTATTTTTGCCTCGCTTCCGCCACGACTTTTTTTAAGCTGGACCATCTTTCCATGCGGCTTGCCACTAGCCGCGATGATCGGAGCACCCCATGCGCGCAACGCGCCTTGCATTCAACGCCGTTCTCTTGACAGCGGCTTCCTGGGCGGCTCCCGCTTTTGCCGTGCCTGCGCTGCAGGCGCATCGTGCTGTTTACGACATTTCACTCGACAAGGCCTCAGACCGTTCCGGCATCACCGGCATCACCGGCCGCATGGTCTACGAGTTCAACGGCTCGCCTTGCGAGGGCTATACGGTAAAGTTCCGTTTGGTGACCCAGATCGTAACCAGCGACAACACAAGGCTGACCGACCAGCAGATGACCACCTTCGAGGATGCCGAGGGCAAGACCTTCTCCTTCGTCAACAAATCCTTTGTCGACCAGAACCTCGACAAGGAGGTCAAGGGTACCGCAACGAAGGAAGCCAACGGTCTCAAGGTCGATATCGACAAGCCCGAGAAGAACAGCCTGGAACTCGCGCCGACCCAGTTCCCGACCCAGCAAATGGTCGAAATGATCGGCAAGGCGGAAAAGGGCGAGCGTTTCTACGAAACCAACCTGTTCGACGGCTCTGAGGACGCCAACAAGGTGGTGACCACCACCGTCGTCGTCGGCAAGCAAGCCGATGCCGACAATGCCGATCCGGAAGCGCCGGCGCTGGCCAAGCTCGCCACCGACAAATACTGGCCGGTCGACATCGCCTATTTCGATGATGCCGACAAAGGCGGCGAGGAGGTGCCGGAATACCGGATCAGCTTCAAGCTGCACAAGAACGGCATCACGCGCGATCTCGTCATGGACTATGGCGAGTTCTCGATGACCGGCAAATTGGTCAATCTGTCGCTGTTCGATCAGCCTAAGACCTGCCCGTCTAAATAAGCTCGAGTGAACGGCAAGCCGCCGGCCGCTATCCGGGATAGTAGCGCTTAATCTTGCGGGGCAAGTCGCATCGACTTGAGCATGCCGCAATTGCCTATCAACGTCTTATGACGGTATGCGCCGCGGGGGAGCAGGTTGAGCAGGATCGACGTTTTTGTGGCGCCGCGGCCCAATGCGACGCTGATCAACGCTATGACATTCGTCAACCGGATTGTCATGCTGCACGGCATTCCGGGGTTTCGCGACCTGTTGCCATTCAACCGTCTGGCCGGTTTGCGCGGCGTCGCCAATGTCCGCCACATCGATTTTCCGGAGGATGACCGGCAAAGGCTGAAGGCTTGTTGCGGCGCGGGCAAGGCGACGTTCATCACGCCCAACCATCCCGAATTCTTTACCGACTGGATGATCGACAAGGAGGTCGTCTCGCGGGTAAGCCCGCTGGCGGCATCCTGGGCCACGCACGGCGTCGTCAACGGGCTTGGCCGGCTGATGCAGAAGTTCTGGTTGGCCAACAATCTGATCGCGCAAATCCCGGGCAACAACGCGGCCGCCAAGGAACATTCGGTGGCCTGGGCGCTGAAGGGGCACGGCGTGCTCCTGCATCCCGAAGGCGGTGTCGGCTGGCATGCCAACATCATTGCCCCGCTGCTGCCGGGCGCGGTCGAAATGGGGTTCGAGGCGTTGAAGCGCGGCCGCCTGACGGATCCGGATTTCAAGGTTTGGATCGCGCCCGTGATCTGGAAGCTTGCTTTCACGGGGAATGTCGAGGCAGCGCTGGCAAAGGAATGCGCCTATGTCGAGCACAGCCTGAAGATCGAACGCCGTGCCACCGATTCGCTGCCGGAGCGCATCCATCATATCTATGCGACGTTGCTGTCGCGCGATGAGGCTGCATATGGCCTGCGGTCCGATGAGCGGGCTTCGTATGACGCACGTCAAAAGGACCTGCTGACCGAACTCGGCCGTCGCCTTGCCGAACTTGTCTCGGTCGACGCCGGCACGCTCGACAATGCCGACCTTTTGCGCCGTTCGCGGCGCTGGCTGCGGGAAAATACGGATGGCAGCGGAAGCCAGAAGCAGGTCCGAATGCTGGCGGATACAATCCAGCGCGTGCAGCGTGTCGGGCCGTGGGCTTCAGCCAACCCGCGCATCACGCAGGAGGAGATCGCCGAACATTTGAAGCGGATCCGCAACGATTATTGCAAGGGTACGCTGCGCGATACGATCAACCGTTTCGTGCCGCAGCCGGCAGGCCCACGCCGCGCCTATGTCCGTGTACCGGAGCCGCTAGGCTTGCACGCCTATCAAGGCTCCGTCGAGGAGACACTCGCCGAACTGCACGACCGGATGCAGGAGACCGTCACCAGGACGATGACGCAACTCGAGGCCGGCGGCGGCTTCATTTTCTATGCCAATCCCTTCTATCATCGTTAGCGGTGTGTTGGTCGGCGCAAGATGAAGGAGTGCGGCAAGCCTGTGGCGGTCTATGTCGATGCGGCGATCTGGAAATGGGTCGGCCACCGCTGGTGTCATCTGCTGGCAGACGACACCGACGAGCTGCATCGCTTTGCCGGGCAGCTCGGCATCAAGCGCGCGTCCTACCAAGGACCGCCGAAGACATCGGCACCGCACTATGACATAACCGGGTTCGAGCGCGACCGCGCAGTGCGGTTAGGCGCCATCGAGTGCAGCCGCGAGGAGATCGTCGCCGTTTTCCGGCGTGTGCGGGTGCCGAAGGGGAAGATGCGGGGATGACACTGGTGCGCTGATCGCCGCGCGCTGAACCACAAGATGCCACAACGCTTGCGTTTGTCGCGCTTCCCCTCTATATGCGCGCTCATTCCACACACGGACTTTGGTGTCTGCCCGGGAGAAATCCGGCTGAAACCTCCGGTGGCGTTCGAGGACAAAGTCCAAAAATGCCTGTGTCCGTGGAGGCTAACCGGAAAGGAAATAAGAATGGCTCTGCCTGATTTCAGCATGCGCCAGCTATTGGAAGCTGGCATTCACTTCGGCCACCAGACCCACCGCTGGAACCCGAAAATGGCGCCCTATATCTACGGCGCCCGCAACAACATACACATCATCGACCTCTCGCAGACGGTGCCTTTGCTGCACCAGGCGCTGAAGCAGGTTTCCGACACTGTTGCCAAGGGCGGCCGCGTGCTGTTCGTCGGCACCAAGCGCCAGGCCTCCGACATCGTCGCCGATGCCGCGCAGCGCTCGGCCCAGTACTATGTCAACTCGCGTTGGCTCGGCGGCATGCTGACCAACTGGAAGACGATCTCGAATTCCATCCAGCGCCTGCGCAAGCTCGACGAAATGCTGGCCGGCGAGGCTCAGGGCCTGACCAAGAAAGAGCGCCTCAACCTCGACCGCGAGCGTGAGAAGCTCGACAAGGCGCTGGGCGGCATCAAGGATATGGGTTCGACGCCCGATTTGATGTTCGTGATCGACACCAACAAGGAAGCGATCGCCATTCTCGAGGCCAAGCGTCTCGGCATCCCGGTCGTTGCCATCATCGATTCCAACTGCGACCCGGACAAGATCGACTTCCCGATCCCCGGCAATGACGACGCGGCCCGCGCCATCCAGCTGTATTGCGATTTGATCGCCAAGGCAGCTATCGACGGCATCGCCCGTCAGCAGGGCGCGCTCGGTGTCGATATCGGCGCATCGGTCGAGGCTCCGGTCGAGCCGGCGCTCCATCAGACCCCGGCCGCCGAGAGCCCGGCAGCCCAGACCCCGGAAGCATAGTAGCGAAGGCCGGCTGCGGCCTTCATCTTTCCAATATGTTGGCGCGGTAAGCGCTACCAGCACCAGGCGCATCATCGAAAATCGATGGTGCGTCAGTGCATTTAGACAAAGAGGCGACAATGAGCATTTCGGCTGCACAGGTCAAAGAACTCCGCGACTTGACCGGCGCGGGCATGATGGACTGCAAGGCGGCGTTGAACGAGACCAACGGCAATATGGAAGAAGCCATCGACTGGCTGCGCAAGAAGGGCATTTCCAAGGCCGACAAGAAGGCTGGCCGTACCGCTGCCGAAGGCCTGATCGGCGTAGATTCCGGCGTCCGCGAGGCAGCGATCGTCGAGGTCAATTCCGAGACGGACTTCGTTGCCCGCAATGCTGCGTTCCAGGAGATCGTCGCCAATGTCGCGAAGGTCGCGCTTGCCTATGGCGGCAAGACCGAGGCCGTTGCCGCCGCTCCCTATCCGGGCTCGGGCAAGTCGGTCGCCGAGACCATCAAGGACGCTGTCGGCACCATCGGCGAGAATCTGGGCTTCCGCCGCTCGGCCAAGCTCACCGTCGAGCACGGCGCTGTCGCAACCTACGTTCACAATGCGGTCGCCGACGGCCTTGGCAAGCTCGGCGTGCTGGTGGCCATCGAGACGACAGGCAACGCGCATGCCGCCAACGCCTTCGCCCGTCAGGTTGCCATGCATGTCGCTGCCACCAATCCGATGGCCCTGACCACCGAAGAGCTCGATCCGGCCGCAGTGGAACGCGAGAAGGCGATCTTCGCCGACCAGGCGCGCCAGTCCGGCAAGCCGGAAGCGATCATCGAGAAGATGGTCGAAGGCCGTTTGCGCAAGTTCTATGAAGAGGTCGTGCTGCTCAAGCAGGCTTTCGTGCTCAATCCCGACATTACCATCGAGAAGGCGCTGAAGGATGCCGAGAGCGAAATAGGCGCGCCAGCCAAAATCGCTGCCTATCTGCGCTTCGCGCTCGGTGAGGGTATCGAGAAGGAAGAGACCGATTTCGCGGCGGAAGTCGCGGCAGCGGTCAAGAAGTAACTATTCGTTTGAAAGGCTTTTTTCGGCCGGGTATCCGCGAGGATGCCCGGCCGATTTCTTGCACGGTGTCGATGAAGGCGCGGAGCTTCGGGGCCATCGCGGCGCGGCGCGGGAAATAGAGGAACAGTCCCGGTTCCTCGATCGATGCCTCGCCAAGGACTTCGACCAGCCGGCCTGCCTCGATGTCAGGCTTGACAAGCGGCTCGAACAGATAGGCGAGGCCGATGCCGGCAAGCGCCATTTCCCTTGCCGACAGCGGATCGCTGACGACCACGCTGCCGCGTGTCTCGACGCTGATATCCTTGCCCTGATCGGATAGATCCCAGTGATAGAGCGCACGTGATCGCAACAGCCGATAGCCGATGCAGTTGTGCACGGCGAGATCGGCCAACGCCCATGGCCGCCCGCGCCCGCCGACATAGGCCGGCGAGGCAACGATGATGCTGCGGAAAGGCCCTGTCAGTCGCACCGTCACCATATCCTCGGCGATCATCTCGCCCAGCCGGATGCCGGCGTCGAAACCCTCGCCGACGATATCGCTCAGACGTTCGTCGGTGACGATCTCCACCGTCACGTCAGGGTAACGTTCCGCCATCGCCGTCAGGATGGGCATCAGCGCCAGAGGCAGCGCCAAACGCGGCGCGTTGATCCTGAGCAGTCCGCTTGCCCGGCCTTTGACAGAGCGGATACGTTCGATCCGGTCGGCAATGTCTTCCAGCGCCGGCTCCGCCGCAGCGACAAGCGCGGTGCCAGCCTCGGTCAGCGAGACGCTGCGCGTGGTGCGGGCAAACAACGGCTGGCCGATTCGCTCCTCTACCAGCCGAACCGCATGGCTGACCGCTGACGGGCTCATGCCGAGCTCGGCGGCTGCCGGCGCGAAGCCGCCACGCCGCGCGACGGCAACGATTATAGGTAGGTGGCTAAGCAGATCGCGGTCCATTCATGCATGATATCGCATAGTCCATTCGGATAATGCAATCTTATCGGTGGGGAAAGGAGGGCGCATCTTTGGCTGCATCACACGGCCGAGTAGCCAAGGAAACGTCTAATGACCGACCTCGATTCCGAACGAACCCATAATCTCGAGACCGTGCGTAAATTCTTTGATCTGATGCACCGCAAGGACATTGAGGCATGGGGCGACCTTTCGGCTGAAGATGGCCGTATACTTGTCTTCTACCCGCCGGCAGGATTTGGAAACAGCATCGATGGTAAGGCCGCGATCCTGGGGCCTTCCGAGGCCTCTTCGGTAATTTCGAATCCTTCGATTCGCAGCTGACAGCCATCTATCCGGCAGCGGATTCGGACGCGATCGTCGTTGAGTACAAGAACCGCGCGGTGCTAATCGGCGGCACTGAATACACCAACAGCAATATCGCGATTTTCCACTTCAAGAGCGGTCTGATCAGCGCCTACCACGATTATTTCGATCCGCGCCGTTTCCAGGTGGTGGTCGATGCGCTGGCCAAGGCCTGACTGCGTATCCCAGGCAAGACCTCAACCCCGCTTTTCAAACTTCAGGAGAAAATCCATGACCATGTCCTACTACACGCTCGGTAACAGCGGGCTGCGTGTCACCCGCCTGGCGCTCGGCACCATGACGTTCGGCACGGAATGGGGCTGGGGCGCGGAGAAGGAAACCGCGCGCGCCTTGGTTGATGCCTATATCGAAGCCGGTGGCAATTTCTTCGATACCGCCGATCTCTATACCGGTGGCACGGCCGAAACCTGGCTCGGCGAATTCATCGCCGAGCGCGGGCTGCGCGACAAGGCGGTGATCAGTACCAAATTCACCTACAACGCCGAACCGGGCAACCCGAACGCCGGGGGCAACGGCCGCAAGAACATCCTGCGGGCGATAGACGGTTCGCTGAAGCGGCTCGGCACCGACTACATCGATCTCTACATCCTCCATACCTGGGACAGGCTGACGCCGCCGGAGGAGGTGATGCGGACGCTGGACGATCTGGTGCGCGCCGGAAAGATCCGGCATGTCGGTCTGTCCGACGTGCCGGCCTGGTACGCAAGCCGGGCGCAGGCCGTCGCCGAGCATCGCGGCTATGAACCGGTTTCGGCGCTTCAGCTCGAATATTCGCTGGCCGAGCGCAACATCGAGCACGAGTTCGTGCCGTTCGGCACGCGCTATGGCGCCGGAATCATGGTCTGGAGTCCATTGGCCAGCGGCCTGCTCAGCGGAAAATACCGTTTCGATACAGTCGTCGAGGATGGTGGCCGGCTGGAGACAATGCGTGGTTCGACCAATCCCGGTTTCCAGAAATTCACCGATCGCAACTGGCAAATCGTCGCCGAACTGGAGAGGGTTGCCGGCCAGCTCGGCCGCAGCATGGCCCAGGTCGCCCTGAACTGGACGGCCAACAGGCCAGGCATTGCGTCCGTCATCGTCGGCGCCACCAGGCTTGACCAGCTCAAGGACAATCTCGGCGCGCTTGATTTCGACATTCCCGAAGATCTTCGGGCACGGCTCGATGCGGTGAGCCGGCCGGTCACGCCCTTTCCGTATTCGTTCTTCGGCCCTGAAATACAAGGCGGCCTGACCGGTGGGCAGGCGGTTGGCGGTAAGCCGGCAAGCTATCTGCCGGATCTGCTCATGCGAGGCACTTTTGCCGGCGTGAGCTGACGGCTATCCAGGTCCACGATCTCAACTTCCGGCTCGGGGGGGGGGCCGCGCCGGACCCCCCGCCGACGGTCGGGTGGCGCCCGACCACGGCGGAGGGGGATGTAATAAA